>QFQM01000951.1 GCA_003243255.1 Flavobacterium psychrophilum
AACACGGCGGTGATCCGCTCCAACTACCTCACCAGCGAAGGCGTGCGCTTCTACGCCGAGTCGGTGCGGATGTTCAAGGAGCTGTCCAACGAGTTCGATTTCAACATCATGTATTCCGAGCGTGGCCAGCTCACCCTGGCGCACACCGACGCCACCGTGCGCGCCTTCCGCCAGCGCGCCGAGGTGAACAAGCACTTCGGTGGCCGCACCGAGATGATCGACCGCCAGCAGATCCGCGAACTGGTGCCGAGCCTGAACCTCGACCCCGGCCACCTGCCGGTGCTTGCCGGGCTCTGGCACATCGACGGCGCCACCGCGCGCCACGACGCCGTGGCCTGGGGCTACGCCAAGCAGGCGGCCAAACGCGGCGTGGAAATTCACCAACTGACCGAGGTGCAGGACTTCGTCGTCGAGAACGGCCGCGTCACCACCGTGCGCACCAACCGTGGCGACGTGCGCTGCGGCTGTGTGGTGCAGGCGGTGGCCGGCGCCAGCTCGCTGCTGATGAACAAGCTGAACATCAAGGCGCCAATCCACACCTACCCGCTGCAGGCCATGGTCACCCAGCCGTTCAAGCCCTTCCTCGACCCGCTGGTGAGTTCCTCGGCGCTGCACTGCTACGTACAGCAGACCAGCCGTGGCGAGATCGTCTTCGGCGGCGGCTCCGACCCCTACCCGCTGTACAACACGCGCTCGACCCTAGATCTCAAGGAAAGCCTGCTGGCAGCGGCCATCGAGATGTTTCCGTTCATGGCCGGCGCCAAGCTGATGCGCCAGTGGGCCGGCAGCACCGACATGACCCCGGACTACAGCCCGATCATGGGTCACTCACCGCTGACCAACTACTACCTCGACGCCGGCTGGGGCACCTGGGGCTTCAAGGCCACGCCGATCTGCGGCAAGACCATGGCCGAGCTGGTCGCCAGCGGCGGCAAGGTACCGGAGCTGATCAAACCCTTCGCCCTCGAGCGCTTCTCGACCTTCCGCCAGGTCAACGAGATGGGCGCCACGG
>QFQM01000952.1 GCA_003243255.1 Flavobacterium psychrophilum
CTTAAATTTATCTATTCATTGTTTAGCAAATAATGGAAAATCAAACTATTCAACAACAGGAAACTAAGTGGTATGTGCTCCGCGTGGTGAGTGGAAAAGAGCGCAAGGTAAAGGAGTACTTGGACAAGGAGATTTCCCGTGGCGGATGGGGAGAGGTAGTAAAGCAGGTTTTCCTTCCGGTAGAGAAAGTATATAAAGTACAGAATGGAAAAAAGGTAATGCGGGAAAGGAACTATTATCCCGGTTACGTAATGATCGAGGTGATTGAAGGCAAACTGTCCGACGATTTACGCGAAGCCATCAAAAATACTACCAGCGTTATCCATTTCCTCGGTAAAGAAAATCCTATCGCTCTCCGTAAAGCGGAAGTGAATAAGATGCTGGGTAAGATGGATGAAATGGCGGAAGCTGGTGGCGTAAGCATGATCGAGCCATTCATCGTTGGCGAAACCATCAAGATCATCGAAGGTCCTTTCAACGACTTCAACGGTATCATTGAAGAGGTGAACGACGAGAAGAAGAAACTGAAAGTAACCGTAAAAATATTCGGCCGCTCTACACCTGTTGAGCTCAACTACATGCAGGTAGAGAAATTAGCTTAATACCGGTACAACTTATTAAAAAAGCCACAATCATTGATTGTGGCTTTTTTTATTGTACTAAACAACTCGTTTAGAATATATCAACTTACACCAGCGCTCAATAAAAAAGCCTCCCCTGTTAAAAGGAAGGCTTACTATCATTAATGCGATAGCATATTATTAATTGTCATCATCGTCATTACCGTTGTTGTCCTCTGTAGCAGGCTCATCATCGATGGCTGGCTCGTCGATATCGGCAGCTGGCTCATCGTTATAAATGGGCTCTTCGATAACAACTGTTTCTTCGATTACCTCTTCAGCAGGAAGTGGTGCTACTGGTTTGGGAGCTGGCTTTTTCTTCGCAGCAGCTTTTTTCTTGGCTGGTGCTTTTTTAGCTGGCGCTTTCTTCGCAGGAGCCTTTTTAGCGGGT
>QFQM01000953.1 GCA_003243255.1 Flavobacterium psychrophilum
CTGTTGTTGCCACCTTTGATAAAATTATCGGCAGCCACTTTGTAAGCCAGATTGATGCCTGCACCGCCAGCTGTAGAACCACCAGCACTTAATTTATTCAAGGCATCTTTAATGGCTTGTTTGTCTTCGCCAGAGGTAGAAGGCAATACCAAACCCGAGTTGCCGGCATAAACTACAATGGCCACTTTATCCTGTTCGCGTAAGTTATCCGTAAGTAGACGTAGGGAGCTAACTAATAATGGTAATTTGTTGGGAGATTCCATAGAACCTGAAACATCTATCAGGAAAACCAAGTTTGAGGCTGGTAAATGTTGATTGGGAATGGTTTTGGCTTGAAGACCAATATGCACCAATCGGTGTTGCGGGTTCCAAGGAGCTGTACCAATTTCGGTAACAATGTTTACGGGGTCACTGCCTTTAGGTTGTTCATATTCATAGTCGAAATAGTTGATCATTTCTTCAATTCTAACCGCATTTTTTGGAGGTAAATTGCCTGTATTGATGAACCTGCGCATGTTGCTATAAGAAGCTGCATCCACATCTATGGAAAAGGTAGAAAGTGGGTCATCGCCAGCTTTCTTAAAAGCATTTTCGGTAATGTGGGCATAGTTTTCGGTGTTTTGTGGAAGAGGGTAGTATTTCTCTTTGCGATTTTGAATAACACTTATTCCCGCTACACTACCATTTAGCGCTGGTGAAGAAATGTACGTAGATGAAGCAGTGATTGACCTTTTGGCTTGTACACCGTAACCCACTACAGCAACTTCATTTAAGGCTTTGATGTCTTCTTCTAATTTAATGTCGATAACATTCTGTTTACCCAATTTAATGTTTTGAGTTTTAAAGCCAAGGTAACTGATGAGCAAATATGTATCCGTATTTGGAGCTTTTAAACTGTACTTTCCGTTGGCATTGGTCACTACACTGGTTTTGCTGGGCATGCTTTGAACCTTTACATCGGGTAAAGCCAATCCGTCGGCGGCGATGGTTATTGTACCAGTGATTTGTTT
>QFQM01000954.1 GCA_003243255.1 Flavobacterium psychrophilum
ATCCGCTAACCCCGGAAGGGAAAGTATGTAGTAAGAATAGACAAAAAAACAACAACGCTTGGGTACTATGCGTTCGGCGGGTGGGACGCGGGCTGAGCAGCTTTATAAGAATTGCATGTGAATTAAATGTGGTTTGATTCAAACAAACAACCGCCCTACAAAAGTTGCTGAATCACATCTAACAAACGCGCAAATCTGTTTACAAAAAGTTGAGGGTCGCGAAGCATAGGTGAATTGGCAAGTGAAAATTGAAATAATGATTGCCAACAGGGTCGGAGGACGCCGGTTGTGTCAATTCAACGTTTGGAGGAAAAGGTTGACATAATCGAGCGTCTACCGCTGAAAACCTAACACAGTTGAATAGATAATACTAATTCCAAAAAACTACAAGAGCCACAATAAGACCTTGGATCAACAAAGCTTTTAAACAGGGAGAGAGGAAGCATCGGCAATTTCTCAACGAAATGGAATCCTTAGTTAGATTAGAGAAGGAGGGGAGAGAAAATGATGAACTCAATGATGAACGAGGAGAAAACAGCGCAAACCAATTGAGCCTGAAAAGAGATGCGCAAAGCAAACGAGAATAGATTCATGTTGTGATTAGTTCCAGATCTGAAACAAAGGTTTAAATTTTTTAAAAATGATTTGAACTACCTTGAGGAAGGAGTCCCAGCTGCCCGTGCATACAGCCATGCCGTCTTCTGTTACTCCCAAACATGAGACGCGGTTGTCGTGGCCGGCGAGAACGCCTGAAACATGTTCATTATAAAATGTTAGTTAGAAGTTTAAAGCAGATTAGAGTTTTCATAAATCTGATGCTTACCCGCTCTTTCTTGACGCATTGAGTCCCAGACGTTGCACTGAAAAATCAACAAATTAGCCCAGACACACTCTAATTGACTTACATTGAAATCATCATAACCAGCAAACAGAAGTCGGCCAGATTTGGAGAATGCAACACTGGTAATACCTGAACAGGCGAATAATTACCAATCAATGAGAGTTAATTG
>QFQM01000955.1 GCA_003243255.1 Flavobacterium psychrophilum
GGAACATTTATTAAATTTAGTTCCTCCTCCGCCTCCTCCTCCAATGGCTTCACAGTTAAGACTACTTGGCGGCCCAATCCTAAACCCGACAGCTCCAAAAAAGAAGGTCCCGAAGCCGATGGGGCAGGTAAAGTCGGTAAATTGGAGTACAATCCCACACACCAAAACAAATGGAACTATCTGGGAGAACATTGGAGACGAGAAGTTGTACGACAAAGTGAGTTCTAAAAAATCCGTTTTAACCATTCAAAACTTCATTTGTAGTTGAATTTACAACAACTCTGTACCACTTTTGCATCAACTAAAGATCCTGCCGATCCGGGAACACTGCATCGACGCATTGTCAAGACAGAAACAGTGGCGTCTGTTATCGAGTTCAGGAGAGCACAAAACTGCAACATCATGTTGAGTAGACTAAAAATGTCACACAGAGATATCAGGACCACGGTGTTGTCGATGGACGAGAAAGGCCGACTGCCGAGGGACATGATTGAACAGGTATGAATTTTCGAATTAACGTCAATAATCTCTCAAACTTTTAGATGCTCAAATTCATTCCGACAAAAGACGAACTGGCCGCATTAGACGAAACTTTAGCAAAATGCAGCTCTCCCGCTGCTTTACCTCTTGCAGATCGTTATCTTTTTGAAGTTGGTCAAATTCCTCGATACGAGCAAAGACTTCGTTGTTTGCACATTATTCGATCGTTCCAAGAACGTGTTGATAGCCTGAAGCCGTTTATGAACTGTAAGCAGAAAATCATAAATTTTGTGCTAATTTCCAAATTCTAGCTGTCATCAAAGCCTCGGGTACATTGTCAAGCAGCAATCGTCTAAAGCAATTGTTGGCACTTTTGTTGGCTATTGGCAACTACTTGAACTTCGGAAAGCGAAACGGAAACGCTATGGGTAAGTTTGGCTAACAAGAACTCTAATTACTCTCTGTGTTTAGGCTTTACTATTCGTTCACTCAATACCGTCCAAGACGTGAAATCAGCGCTCAAAGCAGAC
>QFQM01000956.1 GCA_003243255.1 Flavobacterium psychrophilum
ACGCCGATCTGTTGCTTGGACATTACATACTCCTGTCAGGTGTGGTCACCGCGACTTATGCGCGGCTTGGAATGTTTTTGTTGCTGTTAACTCAGGAAGAGATGCGATGAATAGCAGATATTGCTTTATAAGATTTTTGAACAAATTATAACAACTATCGGTTCCGGAGCATCCAAACCATAAAAGATTAGTCGATATAGCGAAGTATTTTGGCAGGATTTCCTGCAACTACAGCGTTTTGAGGTACGTCTTTAGTGACTACACTACCTGCACCTACCAAGCAATTTTCACCTAGGGTAATCCCGGGAAGGATAGTAGCATTAGCTCCAATCGAAGCACCCTTCTTAATGACTGTGGTTAAAAAGGAATCAGGGTAAACTTTAGATTTCGGGTAAAGATCGTTTGCGAATGAAACGCATGGGCCGATAAAAACATCATCCTCAACTCTGAGTCCATCCCATAAATAAACTCCCGACTTTATAGTAACTCTATCACCGAGGATAACATCACCTTCAATTAAAGTGTGTGCGCAGATATTACAATCATCGCCAATTTGGGCACCTTGCAAGATAACTGAATATTGCCAAACACGTGTATTCTTTCCTATTTTGTTGCTTTTAACATTGCTAAGCTCGTGTATAAACATTTCACCCTCTCATAATTCAGCAATAAAAGTCATGGCATGTATAAAAACAAAGATTGTCAAAACACTACTTTTGACAATCGATAGAGCCATATCTTTTTTTTATAAAATCCAAAAAGCCCCTTAGTGCATATTTCAGTCTAAGCGTTTTTTTATCAAAAAACAAAATCATCAATACTGGCTTGACAATTAATTTGATTAATTGAGAAAGCTTCCATGTTGATGGCACATACTTTCGGCCCATCATATATAGAATGTTACGGTACTGATAATAATGTCGTACAGGTGAACCGTATCCAGCGTTAATTGCCTTAACCCTGCCGTTGCCAAGCCTATGATTCAAAACAGCCTTTTTACAAAGAATTAT
>QFQM01000957.1 GCA_003243255.1 Flavobacterium psychrophilum
TCGGGGCACACTCTAATTGTCCCGGGACAACAATGCGCAATGGCTTGGCGCAGCGTGAAATCCTAGAATGAAACGATTGGACCTTGTGTAAATGAGCGCTTATAACGAGTGCACAGTTGGATGCATAATTGCTTTGACTATTAAACCCAAACATCGGGCAAATTGACATTTCACCAAAGTTTCAAACATACTCGAAAGCTGCCCGACAAAGTTTACAGTATGAAAAACGCATAATTGGAGTTTGACTACAATTGCGGAAACTTATTAAACTCAACGAATTGCGAACAACATCACGTATCATCAAAACAGAGGGCTATTTTTATCCAAAAATGCCACTACTTGATGAAACGCCTTTTCAATCCAACTAATCATTCGAGTATAGTGTGGAAGGCGCGTGAAAGAGCCGATGCGTTTAATTAGGACTATTTTTGGGACGAAACACTTGTTGTTTGATATTTGAGTGGGAAGGTTGGAGAGGAACAGACAAAAATTGCCAAAAACTAATGAACAGATCTACGATCCTTTATTTTTTATGTTTCTTTTGTGCTTTTTCACCTCAAACGTTGTTGGTCCAAGTCGTCTGCCTACGGTACTAATCGGATATGTTTACATGGTATAATTGAGTGGATTTAATTAATCCGGTATAACTTCGATTAGCATAGTTGAGAGGCTGAAACAATACATTCCCATGTTATTAAAACTGGAGTGAAAAACAATTGCGAATAATTGCTTTTTCCCCGATTCTCACCCTCTCCTGGATCTTTCGGCACGATGTTAATTATTGGGAATTAAGGGCCACTTATTTTATATAATCTTCATAATCGCCGATTAAACTTCAATATAGCGACGAATAACTTTTTAAGACCCGTCCCTAACTATGCACTCACCCACGCCTTCCTTTTCCAGATAATCTCACAATTGTTTGTGGGTAATGGCGGGCGCGTCAACTCGTTAAAGGTCGAATAGGTTTCTGTGAATGCGTTTATTTCTGACCCCCATTGAATCTAAT
>QFQM01000958.1 GCA_003243255.1 Flavobacterium psychrophilum
CCTCCAAATATAAAAGAAAATGGTGCTGGTGCGTCAGGTGCATTGAGCTGGGTATTCGGCAGTCCTGAATGCGTTGGGCTTGAAGATAGGTTTGTAAAGATAATATTGTCGCAACCTAAAGGGATGAGGGGCATCCGTAGAAATAATTTATATCTCTATAAGTGGTTGATTGATGAGTTGCGAAATATTGGCTTAGAGGAGCGTAATGAATGGCCATTTAATGCCGAAATACTGGGGTACGTCTCGATTCTAGAATATATAAATATAACAATAAAGAGTAATGCGAAGAAGTCACTAGAAATATATGGTGGTCCTGATGCGGTAAAGAAAGGTCTGGCAGGTGATGGCGTAGATAGGCCAGTACTTAAACTTTTTGATCGAGTTGAATGCGATGCGCATAAGCTTGATGCAAGAATGGTCGTCAGAATTCCTTCTCCGCACGGAGGTTTCGAGAATAGAAAAATAAACAGATTATGGGTTGTTGTAATTATTGAAGTCGCATCTTGAGCGATCCTTGGCTACTATTTAAGTATGGGGCGAGAGTGCTCGGCAGAAGATGTCTTGCGCGCAGTAAAAAGAGCACTCACACTTAGTCCTAGAAAAAAAGGTTTGGTGGATCTTCCAATAAATGGAGCTCTTCCATCAGAGCATAATTCGAACTACCTAGGAGTTTGCTGGAATGAGTTCAGTGTTGATGGTGCCTTAGCAAATGTCTGCAAGAAAGTCACATCGAAAATCGAAGGCGTAGTAGGAGGGAAAATACTTAGTCCGATGCATCCCGGTAGCTTTTCTGTCCGTAGAAGTAAAGACGATCGACCCTTTATCGAGAGGTTTTTCGAACTTCTGGCTGGAAGGACTTTGCATAGGTTGAGTGTGACAACGGGGAATGATCTGCACGATAAAGTTAGAAATAATCCAGAGGAAAAGGCGGATGAGCTGTGCTTTCAGCTCGAATTTGCGGAAGAGCTTCTAGATGCTGTTATTGCTAATTACAACGCCACACCCAAT
>QFQM01000959.1 GCA_003243255.1 Flavobacterium psychrophilum
ATGGCTTGTAGGATCTATCATTGTGACCAGATCTTTCAAGATGGAAACTTGTAGTTTGGCATCAGGAAACATTAATCCTGGGTGCCAGGAAAATTCTTGTTTATCATCAAAAAAGACAGATGTTATTGTTGTGCCAAGTGGCTGCATCAAAGCGGCCGTGCTTAAGTTGGACGGACCTATGCCAATGCCGATTACATCGTACATCTTCAAAGTTTTAGCATACTTAAAGCCTTAATAGCAAGTGCTGGTGCCAGCCTTACTCCTGAGCCGCCAGAAGATCCCACAAGGATCCCATAGTTGCTATACCTACTAGTTATTGGAGAGGAAGAAGGTGTGTTATAGACATCGAGGTACACCTGGGCGCCGATAATTTTTGTTGAATAATCTGCAGTAAACTTGTCCAGTACTTGTTTACCGGCTTCTATATCTACATTATTGATTGTTGATGCTTGGATAGGGTTTGTATTACAATCGTTACAATAAAAGCTGAATAGATATCTATTATATTGTGGTTGCGGGAGGAGAAAAGCATCGTCATCAAGGAAGCAAATAACCGGATCGTTAAGAGATACAGGATGGTCTATATGTAAAGCTACTACTTTTTTGATGTATGAATGAAAGCCTTTTTCCTGTAGTTGATTGATCATCGAATTGCCTGTTGCCCTTAACACATAGGAGGCCATGATAGGGAGGCCTAGTAAGGGGGTTAATAAAATACCATCCTTATGAAGTGTTGTATCGAGGATTGCGACTCCCTCGTGGATTTTTACCCCCATCTTGATGATTAATTGTATAATGTAGTCTACCAGGTTCTTCCCAGATATAAGGCAGCTAGCGCCAGCAATCGTAACATACTTCTCTGGCAAAGGAGCAAATGGATACAAGAAAGTATTAAATTCGAGGTCTGAGGTAATCAACGCAGCGCGTTGTATCTTTTTATTCTTTTCTTCGCAAATGCCTATCATTGCCATTTCTGTCAAAGGGAAATCCGGGTATTGAATATATA
>QFQM01000960.1 GCA_003243255.1 Flavobacterium psychrophilum
AGGCTTTCAACCGCAAGGGCAGCGAGCGTGGTTCCCGGGCCGCAGCCGTGCAGCTCAGCGACCATGACCGCCGCGTACTGGAGGCTTCGCAGGCCGTGGAAGCTGCCAACACCTCGGGTGACGTGCAGCAAATCCGCGCTGCGGTGGAGGCCTTGGAGCAAGCGCTGCGTGGCCGTGCCGATGCTTCCGTGAATGCGGCCCAGCCAGCACAGGAGCCCGCCGCTGCTGCTGCGGGTTCGGAAGAGTCCGAAGCCAAGCCGGTGCCGGTGCGCCCCGTGGTTGCCGTGCGCGGCGATGATCGTCCTGGCATGAAGAAGGAAGAGGGCGGTGCACGCGCTGCCCGTCCTGGCGACCGCCGCGATGGTGGCCGTGGCCGGGATGGCCGAGACAGCCGCGACAGTGGCCGCTTCAGCCGCGAGCCACGCGAGGAGCGCGGACCGCGCCTGGCGGACCCCGCCTTCCGCGCCCAGCGTGAAGCCTTGGAACATGCCCAGGACGCCCTGCGCAAGCTCGCGGCCCAGGCCCATGGTGAAGCACTGACCCAGTTGATGGCTGCGTGGGAGTCGCGTGATGCTTCCCAGATGCCGGCTGCACAGCAGCTTGGCAGCCGCGTGTCTGCACAAGTGCGCAGTGCCTGGTCGCAGGCCCTGGGCCAGGCTCCCAAGGGAGACGCGGGCGAAGCCCTGCTGCGCCTTGAAATGGCCGCCGACGTTCCCACACCTGCGGAACATCTGAGCGCCCGCCGTGCCCTGCAGCTGCAGCTGCTGACGCGCCGCAACGATCCTGCTCCGCAGGAAACCTGGGGCAACGATGCCGCCCGGGTGCTGGCATCGCCGCGCGATGATGCCAGCGCGCGCCGTCTGCAGAACGTGCTCAAGCAACTGTTGCGCAAGTGATGCACGGGAGGTGATCCTCTCATCCAGGAAGGGAGCCGCTGGCTCCCTTTTTTTTGCGCCATGGATGCGGTCTTCTGGGGTCGATGCGTCTGCAGCGCCCAAGAAAAAAG
>QFQM01000961.1 GCA_003243255.1 Flavobacterium psychrophilum
AAGCATTTCACCCTTACTTAATTTGGCGGTTTCGCGCTCTCTTTCTTCTCGGGTCTTCAGAGATGAGTTGATATAGTTGCAGGCATCAATATGGTTCTTCTTCAGGTTGTCAAATTGATCTTTCATGAGTGATTTGATCGGATCAATAACTAAACAAATTCCTGGCTGGAGTAATGCCGCCAATTGATAAGTCAGGGATTTACCGCCACCGGTTGGCAGAAGACCAATAACGCTATCCGTCTGTAGAGCTTTGTTTAGAATCTCCAGCTGACCTTCCCGAAACGTGTTCTTTCGGAAGACCGTTTGTAGAAAGTAGCGAAGAGAATGGATTGTATGAAGGTCAAATACGGAGTATTCAGGATTTTGTGGATTGTAATTTACAAGCCCGTTGTATTTAATTAAGTCAGCTGTGATAAACGACCTGTCTTTATGAATATGGTGAGACGTTCTGATGGTGGCTTTGTTCTTACTCTTGATAGCAGGACTCTCTGTGAATCCTGGTCGTTGAAGAACAGAAATATCCAGCAGCAAGTCATATTCCTTATTTCCAGTATTGATGTTTTCAAGCGATACGAATTCAATTGATTTAAAATGCTTCTTTAGATCGAGTTGTTGTAATTGTGCACGTAAAAATTCATTCGATCGGATTACCGTCAAATTAATTTCTGTCGAGAATAATTCATTTTTTAATGCGAATAGATTTTTCAACTGCATCTGCAAATCTGTTATTGCCATGATGGAACAGGGAACATCCCGTTCAATGACAGCAATCCGCCACGCTGAGTCTTTAATATTCAACTTACCATGGAGCAAGAAGTGAAGTATTGTCTTTTGTAAACGCGCAATGGCCAGAGGGCTTAATGCTACCTGTAGAGATTTTAATCCCTCCTCTGTTTTGTAAAGTGGTTCATTGTAATTGCTTGCGAGTGTTTTGAAATAGGCATGCTCCTTGAGTTTTGAAATTGGATTGAGTTTGTTCTGGATATTAGGAAAAGCCTCGGTCTGT
>QFQM01000962.1 GCA_003243255.1 Flavobacterium psychrophilum
AGCCTCACCGCTATCGTGGTGATGCTGGCCATCGCCGCCAAGCGCAATCACGCCCTGACCTTCATCCTCTCGGTGGTGGGCCTGAACCTGGCGCTGCTATCGTTGATTCCGGCACTGGAAGTAGCGCCGCTGGAAGTCACCCCGCTGCTGCTGATCGACACCTTCGCCTGCTACTACATGGCGCTGGTGCTGGCCGCCAGCCTGGCCTGCGTCACGCTGATCCATGCCTACCTGGGCGGCGAGTCCGGCAAGGGCTACCCGGGCAACCGCGAGGAGCTGTACCTGCTGGTGCTGCTCTCCGCCGCGGGCGGCCTGGTGCTGGTCAGCGCCCAGCATCTGGCGGGCCTGTTCATCGGCCTGGAACTGCTGTCGGTGCCGACCTACGGCATGATCGCCTACGCCTTCTTCAACAAGCGCTCGCTGGAAGCCGGCATCAAGTACATGGTGCTGTCGGCCGCAGGCAGCGCCTTCCTGTTGTTCGGCATGGCGCTGCTGTATGCCGAGTCTGGCAACCTGGCCTTCGCCGATATCGGCGCAAGCCTGGCGCGGGAAAGCAGTCAACTGGTGCAGATCGGCATCGGCATGATGCTGATCGGCCTGGCCTTCAAGCTGTCGCTGGTGCCCTTCCACCTGTGGACGCCGGACGTCTACGAAGGCGCCCCTGCGCCAGTCGCAGCCTTCCTGGCCACTGCCAGCAAGGTGGCGGTATTCGCCGTGCTGCTACGCCTGTACCAGATATCCCCGGCCATGAGCGGCGGCTGGCTGAGCGAGCTGCTGACCCTGATCGCCATCGCGTCGATTCTGTTCGGCAACCTGCTGGCGCTGCTGCAGAACAACCTCAAACGCCTGCTCGGTTACTCGTCGATCGCCCACTTCGGCTACCTGCTGGTGGCGCTGATCGCCAGCAAGGGCCTGGCCGTCGAGGCCGTGGGCGTGTACCTGGCCACCTACGTGCTGACCAGCCTCGGTGCGTTCGGTGTGATCACCCTGATGTCCACGCCCT
>QFQM01000963.1 GCA_003243255.1 Flavobacterium psychrophilum
AAAAGGAGTTTTCAAGAGAACCTGTGATCTATCTATATCAAGAAGGTAGCTTTATTGCCATTACTCCTGTGATGAAATACGGTTCGGTGGAAGTTCCCGTATACTCCAAAAAACAACTTTTTGATACCGATCAGAACGGTAACGAATTTAAGGTAGCCCGAGATCAGGAAGCAGAAACCCGCTTTACGGGAATGGTCTTGGAGCAGCATCCCGACTTTGCTGAACAAATAGAAGGTCCTGAATATTTTTATCTCCATAGAGACAAGTTCCTAGATGAAGATTGGTTTTTGGGAGCCTTTGAGGTATGGAGAAATCACGGCATTGCCATCCTTGGATTTAACGAAATCAAAAACAACCAGCTCAATCCACACACTGCCAAAATCAGCATCGAAGTGCTTAGTGGTATCGATTGGTTCAATGCCGAGCTAAAGGTAGGTTTTGGCAAGAAGAAGGCAAGCCTCAAACAAATTCATAGGGCTATTCGCAATAAAAGTAAATTTGTGCAATTGGATGATGGTACCAAGGGGATTTTGCCGCTGGAGTGGATGGATAGAATTGCCCGCCTTTTTCAGGCAGGGGATTTGGAAGATGAGCTGATTAAAATACCCAAGATCAACTTTACAGAAGTCGCTGAACTGTTTGATAAAGCAGAGCTAAGCACCGCTGTGCAAGAAGAAATTGAACTTTATACCCAAAAGTTTGCTCACGCAGGAGAGATTCCCAAAGTAGCCGTGCCAGCAGACTTAAAAGCCCAATTACGAGATTACCAACTGGAAGGCCTAAACTGGCTGAACTATTTAGATGATTATAATTTTGGAGGCTGTTTGGCCGATGATATGGGATTGGGAAAAACCTTACAAATCATTGCCTTCATCTTATCACAGCGAGAAAAATATGGGCATACAACCAATTTGGTGGTGGTTCCGACCTCTTTACTGTTCAATTGGCAGGAAGAAATACAAAAATTTGCTCCTTCTCTGAAAATATGGACGCATTACGGAGC
>QFQM01000964.1 GCA_003243255.1 Flavobacterium psychrophilum
TCGACCTGGAAGTGGGTCGGTCCAGTGGGGGCGGGCGGCGCGTGGCCGCCGCTTACGATTACCGCGGCCCGACCTTCGGTGTGCGCCTGGAGCACGAGCGCAACGAGGACTACTGGCGCCTGCGACCGGAACGGGCGGCGGACGTCCAGGAGCGCACCCGCGCGTCCCTCTTCTGGCGACCCAGCCGCGACCTGGCCTTGCGCGCCGGCTACACCGACCTGACGACCGACCGGGCCCGCGTCATGTTCGCGGATGTGGGCGTGAACTGGCGCAAAGGGCCTCACCAGGTCGGCGCCAGCGTGCTGCGCGATATGGGGCGCGGGGACACCCGCGTGGAAGCCGGCTACACCTACGCCTTCGGGGCCAACCGGGTGGGCGTGAGGGCGCGCTCGGCCCCCAACGCCGATGCCCTGGCGCTTCGCTACTCCGGCCGGCCCACCGTCGGCGACACCCCGGTCAGCGTGGCCGCGGAAATGGAGCGGGGCGAGCGCGGCAATCAGGTGAGGGCCGCCGCCTCCTGGAACACGGACACCGGCATGGCTCGCCTCGACGCCGGCACCGGGCACGGCGTGCCTTATCTCAGCGGAGGCTACAGCGGAGCGGTCCACATCGACGGGAAGGGTGTGACGTTCCTGCGCCCCGCGCCTCAGGGCTTCGCCGTGGTGGACGTGCCGGGCCAGCCCCACGTGCCCGTCAGGGTGGGCGGCCGGGTGGTGGGCCAGACCGATGCCAAGGGCCGCCTGGTGACCGGCGACGTGGCCGCCCTGGTGCCCACCACGGTGCGCATCGATGACAAGGCGCTGCCCCTGGGCACCCAGGTGGGCGAGACCGAGAAGAGCGCCATGGCAGGCCGCCAAGCCGGGATGCACGTGGCGTTTCCGGTGCTCACCGAAACCGCGCGCTCCTACACCCTGACCGGTGCCGCCATCCCGCCCGGCACGGTTGCCACCACCCCGCGGGAGACCACCCAGGTGGGCTTCGATGGGGCGCTCTACCTGCAGC
>QFQM01000965.1 GCA_003243255.1 Flavobacterium psychrophilum
GGTAGCAGCATTGCTTTTAAAAGCATATAACATTGCCGATGCGGGCAGTAACGACAAAAGAAATAGTTTGCGGTTCATGATAGGGCAATTTACCAATTCGCCTACAATACGCCAAAGTCTTTTATAAATAGAAGAGCGAAGACACAAGGCCTTCGCTCTCTTCAGTCCCGCCATTCGCCTTTAGTCCCGCGTTACACTTTGGGAGCTATCGGCTGCTGTCAGGTCTATTGTACAACGTTAATCAGTACGCCGTCAAATTTCTAATTTCCCCTCTATGGAGTCATCCATGGTTTTTCCAGTAATAATGGATGCCGCCATTTTGATAAAGGCAATGGCTTCGCCATGTTTGGTATCCCAGTAATAAACTTGTGTCGGCGCCACTTTAATTACACTGATCTTCTCATCATCTTTCCCATCTTGAAACCAAACTTTAAGTAGCGGATTCCATAGCTCCTCTATTTTTTTTCGATCCTCAATAATTTCACTAATGCCATAAATATTTAAAAAACCTGAATTTTTATGGTGCTGAAAAAATAAATGCGTTAACGGATCAGCCTCAATTTCTTTATTCTTTTCACTATCTACTTGGCTCATGAACCACAAATTACCGTCGTCATCGACGTCTAACACCGACATTGGCCTTACTGATAATGGCAACCCTGTTTTAATGCTGGTACAAAAGAAACAGTTTTCTGCCCCTTTGGCTAGTTCCTGTAACTTTTCGACGGCTTCCTTACCTTCAAAGGTTTTGATGTGATCGTTAGTATTTTGTGTATTGTTTGAGCTATCTCTGCTTACATTTGAATTTTCCATAATTTTGTTTCCTTTTTAAGATTTAAAGAGTGTTTTTAGTACTGTTGCCGTAACTAGCGCTCCAAATAAATAATAGCCCACGGTGAGCACCTTGGTTTGTGTTGTCCTAGTTACTGGTCTAGGGTCCAAACCCAATGATTTCGGAAGTTGAATGGCACCAATTCCAGCACTTAAACCTAATGCTACAGC
>QFQM01000966.1 GCA_003243255.1 Flavobacterium psychrophilum
TTTATAAAAAAAAGCTATTATAAATGTGTTGAGCCGTGAATGTATTGATAATTTTTAGGCAACCACGAGACTAGAAGGGTTTCTCTCCAATACGGGTTTTATGAAGAATGCCAAAGCAAATATGGTCACAGTGTGGTTTGGTCAGCGTGCTGCAAAGTAAGCTTTATGATATTACTTGTATTCTTAACGTTTTTAGGTCTTTGACATGTTACCCATAGCCGCTTTGATCAACGACAGTGTATTTTGTGTGCACGGTGGTTTGTCACCCGAACTTCGTCGAATCGACGCTCTTTTCTATTTGGACCGCAACGTTGAAGTAAACACCCATGGTGTTCTATGCGATTTGCTGTGGTCGGATCCAAGCGAGACCGAGTATGGTTGGGCTGTGAATGCGCGGGGTGCTGGATACGTAAGTCGTGAATTGGTTGAATAGTTTCAAACACTTGATTTTTTAGCGATTTGGCGAAGACATTGTTGGCGATTTTATCCGAGACAACAATTTGAAGCTCATTTGCCGTTCTCATCAACTGGTTATGGAGGGATTCAAGTACATGTTTGGCAAACAATTGGCTACTGTATGGTCAGGTAAGTTTTTTTGCTGATTTTTTAGATTAATTAATTCTAATCTAAAGCTCCGAACTATTGTTACCGCTGTGGCAATGTCGCGTCTGTTTTGAAGCTTAACGAAAATTTGGAAACAGATGTGCTCTACTTTGACGCCGTTCCGAACACAGCCGAGAATGTTCCCGAGCGAGTTATAACGCCTTATTTCCTCTAATTCGTAAGCGCATGTTATAGCAATTGTTCAGTAGGGATTTTTATGCATCTTATTTTTAACGCAAGTTACCACTTTTCTGTTAAATTAAAGTCATACTAAGAGTTTTTGTCTAGTTTGTTTCAGTTTTGCACGGTAATTAAGAACTCTGTTGAACGAATGTCGTAGCGTGCGCAAACTTTTCTGCCAAAGTCGGTGCCCAACAAAACGAGTCCACATTCTCATA
>QFQM01000967.1 GCA_003243255.1 Flavobacterium psychrophilum
GTCACCGGTGACAACGTCGCCGAGGATTACGGCGTCAGCCGCGCCGACCAGGACGCCTTCGGCCTGCGTAGCCAGCAGCGTGCGGCGGCCGCTCAGGAGAGTGGTTACTACGCCGAGGAAATCGTCCCGGTAGTGATCAAGACCAAGAAGGGCGAGATCGTCGTCGACCGTGACGAGCACCCGCGTGCCGACACCACCGCCGAAGGCCTGGCCAAGCTCAAGCCGGTCAATGGCGAAGGCAAGACCGTCACCGCCGGCAACGCCTCGGGCCTCAATGACGGCGCCTCGGCGATGATCCTGGCCTCTGCCGAAGCCGTTCAGAAGTACGGCCTCAAGCCGCGCGCCAAGGTGCTGGGTATGGCCAGCGGCGGCGTGGCGCCACGCATCATGGGCGTCGGCCCGGTACCGGCGGTGCGCAAGCTGCTGGCGCGGCTGAACCTGAGCATCGAGCAGTTCGACGTGATCGAGCTGAATGAAGCCTTCGCCGCCCAGGGCCTGGCCGTCACCCGCGACCTCGGCCTGCCGGACGATAGCGCCAAGGTCAACCCGAATGGCGGCGCCATCGCCCTCGGCCACCCGCTGGGCATGAGCGGCAATCGCCTGGTGCTCACCGCCGTTCACCACCTGGAGAAGACCGGCGGCAAGCTCGGTCTGGCGACCATGTGCGTGGGCGTGGGCCAGGGTTTGGCGCTGGCCATCGAGCGGGTGTGAATGACATCTGTAGGGTGGGCTTTAGCCCACCATGTCCATAGTGCGTGAAGGGATGGTGATTCGCTTCAGTCCACCATGACGCCCCCGGTGGGCTGAAGCCCACCCTACGCACTGTGCGCTGTCATCATGGGGGGCTAAAACGGATCGCCGCCCGGCCCACCCTACGCCCGGTCATCGGGCTGGTGTGAACCTTGTGGGAGGCGCTTCAGCGGCGACGCCTTTAAGCCGTCGCGGCTAAAGCCCCTCCCACGGTGCCGTGCGCGGCGCCGCCGGTTGATGCCACACTAGC
>QFQM01000200.1 GCA_003243255.1 Flavobacterium psychrophilum
TCTGGCGCAAATACCTGCTTATTATAATAGTATCGATTTTAATCAGACAGGTAATGCTTTAAAAAATCAGCTTTCTACATTAATAACAACAACACATACAAACGAACTGACATATACTCCCGAAGTATGGGATGCCTTAAAACAGTCTGATCTTGATCCTGAAAATACTAATAATGTCTTTCTTATTTATGGCTACAATGACACTGATACCAATGATGATAACGACAGGACAAGAAGTAAGAACCTAAGCTGCCACACTAGCAGTTGTGATGGCCTTTGGGTAAGAGAACATGTATTTCCACGATCATTAGGCACACCAAACCTGGAGTTTGAAGGAGCAGGATCTGACGCACATCATCTTCGTGCCATTGATTATGACATGAACAATGACAGAGGAAACAATCGTTTTGCAGATGGTTCCGGTAATGCCACAGTATTATCAGGTGGATTTTTTTATCCGGGAGATGAATGGAAAGGCGATATTGCCCGTATGATGATGTACATGTACCTTAGATACCCTACACAATGCCAGGCACTAATTGTAGGTTCAGGTGGTGCTACATATAACAGCGACATGCCTAATATATTTTTAGAATGGAACGAAGAAGACCCTGTAAGTCAGTATGAAATGAACAGAAATACAGTGCTGCAGAATATGCAGGGGAACCGAAATCCGTTTATTGATAACCCGTATCTGGCTACCCGTATTTGGAACGGACCTCAGGCTGAAGATAAATGGGGATTACTTAACAACGAAGATATTGTAGCTGAAAATATAACCCTGTATCCTACCCTGACGACAGGAATAGTATATATTAACAATGCTACTGAAGATATGAACTATAGTGTTTACAACAATATAGGACAGCTTATAAAAGCTGAAAGGATAGAAAATGACATTGACCTTACAGATTATGCGTCCGGACTATATTTTATAAAAATAAACAATGAATATTCCGGAAAAACCTTCAGGATAGTAAAACAATAATTAAGTTTTATGTAGTTTTTTAAAATAGTTTTTTGACTTCTAACCCTGTGTTTACACACAGGGTTACTTTTTTTAATATGGGTAACATAATTCTAACAGACAGTTGATAGAAACGACACCCCCAATTAACATGTGAAAGCCATTTTTGTATCCCACTGAAAATCAACACACACAAAAGAATTATTACTAATTAAAAACTAAACATGGTGAAATTATTACAACAAAAAATTTTACGGCAGTTTCTGATTTTATTAATGATGCTACCCACATTAACATGGGCTCAGATAAATATGACTGCTTCACCCACTACCTACACACAAAATTTTGATGGATTACCAAACAACACAGTATGGGATCAGAACAGTACAATTCCTGGCTGGTATTCAAACCGAACAGCAAAAGTATCTGGTATCGGTAGCAGTAACACTGGTGCTCTATATAGTTTTGGTAATACAGGTGCAGGACCCGCTACTGACCGTGCCTTAGGATCGGTTTGTTCAAGTTCAGCATCATTTATATCATATGGCGTTGTTCTTAAAAATACCACAACAGCGACAATCACGACTATGACTGTTGCTTACACTTTTGAACAATGGCGCAACGGTAGTAACAATAATGCGCACACTCTTGCCTTTTACTACAAAAAATATGATAGTACCTCAGAACCAGACAATACTGTACTAACCGCCAGCAATACAGGTTGGACCCCTATAACTCCACTTAATGGCATATCATTAATAAATAATACAAGTCCAAATCCGTCAAATGGTTCTCTTGATGGAAATGCTGCTGCCAACAGAACGGTAAAAAGTGCTCAGGCATTAACCGGATTATCGTTGGCTCCCGGTGAATATATCATGATTAAATGGCATGACATAGACGATTCTCCAGGTTCAGATCATGGTTTAGCAATTGATGATGTAACCGTAGCCTGGACGCTACCTGCAGCTAATGAAGCACCTCTCTTTACAAGTGGCGCAAATTCACAAACTTTTACATACGGCACAGGAGGTACATACAACTATACGGTTACTGGTGTCCCTACCCCTACTATTACAACTACACTTAATCCAAGTGGTACTTTACCAACAGGAATAACATCGGGAACAAATTCTGTAAGTGTAGCTGCAAATACCCCGGCAGGAACTTATAATATCCGAATAAACGCAAGCAACTCAGAAGGTAATGTAAATAATGATGTAACTTTTACAATAAATAAAGCCAATCAGACTATTGCTAGTTTCTCAAATATTACGAAAACCTATGGTGATGCTGATTTTACACTATCGGCCACAGGTGGAGCATCAGGAGAACCTATTACTTATGTAAGTTCAGACAATAATGTTGCTACAATATCAGGTAACACCGTTACTATTATTGGTGCCGGGAATGCTACAATTACAGCTTCTCAGGCAGGTAATGCAAATTACAATGCAGCATCTGATGTGGTTCGTACATTAACCGTTAACCTCGCTAATCAGACAATAAGTAACTTCACAAATATAACAAAGGTTGTTGGTGATGCCGATTTTACACTTTCTGCAACAGGAGGAGCTTCGGGTCAACCAATCACGTATACAAGTTCAGATAATAACATTGCAACAATATCGGGCAATACTGTTACTGTTGTGGGTGCAGGAACTGCAACAATTACTGCTTCTCAGGCAGGCAATGCGAACTACAATGCGGCAAGCCTTGGTGTTACATTAACAGTAAACAAAATTGCCCAGGCCATTACCTTTTCTAATATAACTAAGACATACGGTGATGCAGATTTTACGCTTACAGCTACAGGAGGTGCATCGGGCGAACCAGTGACTTACGTAAGCTCTAATACAAACGTAGCGACCATCTTGGGTAATACCGTAACATTACTAAGTAACGGAACAACCAACATTACAGCTTCCCAGGCCGGAAATGCTAATTATGCGGCTGCAGCAGATGTTGTACGAACATTAACAGTGGCTGCAAAGCCAATTACTATTACAGGCTTAACAGCAGATGACAAAGTATATGACAGAAATACTACAGCAACACTAAGTGGAGCCGGTCTTACTTCATCAGAGATTGTAGGATCTGACGATATTGCTTTAGGAACTTACACAGCTACATTTAACGATGCGTCTGTTGCTGATAATAAAAACGTAACAGTTGTTTATCAGTTAACAGGTAGTCAGGCTGGTAAATATGTACTTACCCAACCTACGGGTGTAACCGCAGATATTACAGCAAAACAACTTACTATTTCCGGACTTCAGGCAGATAACAAAACCTATGACGGAACCACAACAGCAACACTTACAGGAACACCGGTAATAAATGGTGTTATCAGTCCTGATGCTGTTTCATTAACAGGTACAGGAATCGGTGTATTCAGTGACCCTAATGTGGGGGCCGCAATTCCTGTTACTGTAACAGGTTACAATATTACAGGAACTGATGCTGCCAATTATACTTTACAACAACCACAGGGAATTACAGCTAATATAACAAGTGCAACGCTACAGAACCAGACAATCACTTTTAATGCGCTTAGTGATGTAGCCTATGGTGATGCTGATTTTAATCTTTCAGCTACGGCAAGCTCGGGAGAAACGGTAACTTATATAAGTTCGAATACTTCGGTAGCAACCGTAAGCGGAAATACTGTAACTATTGTTAATCCAGGTATTACTACGATTACGGCTAATCAATCAGGAAACAGCAGTTACAACCCTGCTCCGGCTGTACAGCAACAACTAACTGTAACCCCTAAAACGCTTACCGTATCAAATGCTGCCATAGCTGACAAAACCTATGACCAGACTACTACGGCAGTAGCAAGCGGTACGCTTACAGGAGTAATAAACAGCGACAATGTTACTTTAACTTCAGCTGCAACTTTTACATCTGATGATGCAGGAAACAATGTAACTGTTATACCACAATATAGCATTACGGGAACAGACGCTGTTAAATATACCCTTACACAGCCTACTGTAACAGGTAATATCCTGCCTGCAACACTTACTTTAACAGGAGCCGGTGCCAACAATAAAGCTTATGATACTACTACAACCGCAGTAGTAACAGGTACATTGAGCGGTATACTAATCAATGATGTTGTTACACTTAATGGTACAGGTACTTTTGCCGATGCCAATGTGGGTACAGCTATAACGGTAACATCTACCTCTACCCTTTCGGGTGCAGACGCATCAAACTATACACTTACACAACCTACCGGACTTTCTGCCGATATAACTGCACTTATTCTTACTGTAAATGCTACAGCAGCAGATAAAATTTATAATAGAAATACTGATGCTGTAATTACAGTATCGCAGATAAACGGACTTGCAGCTGGTGATGATGTAACCGTAACCGGTAGTGGTACATTCAACAACTATAATGTTGGTACAGGAAAAACTGTTACAGCAAACCTTTCACTTACAGGTACAGATGCTGCTAACTATACCCTTACACAACCAACTGGCTTAACTGCTGCTATCACAGCCAAAGCAATTACCATAGATTCGGCTAACACAACCGTTACTACAAAAACCTATAATAAAACTACTGCTGCAACGCTATCTAACGCTGCATTAATTGGTATTGAAACAGGTGACGAGTTAAATGTAACTGTTACGGATGGTACTTTTGCGCAGGTTACACCGGGTACAGCAATAGCAGTAACCAATCTTACATTAAGTGGAAGTGCTGCGGGTAACTACACACTTACTCAGCCAACTACGCTTACAGGTACAATTGTTCCTAAACAACTTACAATAACCGGAGCTGTCGCTATTGATAAAATATATGATGGTACTACCAGTGCTACAATTCAGGGTACATTAACAGGTGTAGAAACCGGAGATGTAGTAACTTTTAACGGCACCGGAACTTTTGCTTCAGCAGATGCTTCAGGGTCAGGTATACTTGTTAGTGGATCGGCCACGCTTGGAGGTGCAGATGCTGCAAATTACACGCTTCAACAACCGGCTGGTCTTTCGGGAATGATAAATCGTAAACCTCTTGCGGTTACTGCAACTGCACAGGACAAGGTGTACGACAGAACAACATCTGCAACAGTAATCAATGGAGTGCTGGACACTTCGGGAATTATATCAGGTGATGATGTTACATTATCATCGGCTACAACAACAGGTACATTTGCCAATTATGCTGTTGGCAATAACAAAACTGTAACTGCCAGCTTTACATTACAAGGTAACGATGCCGGAAATTATTTGGCTACAGACCAAACATATCAGGCATCGATTACACCTCTTGCCCTTACTGTAGACATTTCGGCTGCAACAATAACCACAAAAACGTACAATGCAAGTACAAATGTTACTATAAACGGTGCTCAATTAAACGGAGTAATTAATGGAGATACTGTAAATCTTACAGGGGCTTTTGCTTCGGCAAATGTCGGGACGAACATTCCCGTTACATTATTGCTGAATGGGCCATCGGCACCAAATTATACATTAATACAGCCCACTCAGGGACTTTCAGGAGAAATAATTAAAAAAACACTTATAGCTACGGCTAACAATATCACGAAAACACAAGGTACTGCAAACCCTGCTCTTACAATAACTTATTCAGGATTTGAAGGTGGCCAGACTGCAGCTACAGCGGCCGGTTTTGTTGCCCCCGTAATGACTACAACTGCGACATTAACATCGCCTGTAGGAGCATATCCTATAACTATTACCGGCGGTGGTGCTGACAACTATGCTATAACCGTAGCAGATGGATGGATGATTATTGTTCCACCTGTTAATACTGTATTTACCCCGGGAACATTATGGTCAAATGCTATTAACGACTCTGCCCCTAACAACTATAACCCTTTTGTTCTTGGACAATCTATCCCGGCTGACACATACATTAATGTTAGCGGTGTAGGAAGAGGACCAGGTATTGTAGGCACGGGCGCAAATAATCGATACAACGCTAATAACTGGGCCAGTACCTTTGACAGCAACGATTATTATTATTTTACAATCACGGCTCAAGCGGGTTATAAAATTAATTTTACCAATTTAGTATATTCAAGTCAGGCATCCGGTACAGGCCCTACAACAATTGTTGTACGCTCAAGTGCAGATAATTATGCTTCGAATATAGCTACACCTTCGACCAACGGAGATACTGTTGGCCTGAGTGGAACTGCTTACCAAAACATTACAGGTTCAATAACCTTTAGGATTTATGGTTATGGAGCAACAATGACAAGCGGAACATTCAGTATAAATGATTTCTCCTTTAGCGGATCGGTTGTTGAAATACCGGTTACTACTGCTCCACAAATTACGAGCACATTAGCTGCAAATTCATTTGTTGGGGATTCAGAGGTGTATCAGATAACAGCTTCCGGTACACCGGAGATTGCGCTTACTGCTACAAATCTTCCTGTAGGAGCGACTATAGATGCGAACGGGCTTATTACTTTTGACGGAACAACACCGGCAGGAATATATAACATTAATATTAAAGCATCAGGTTACTATGGTACTGATAATAAAGTATTAATTTATACCGTAAACAAACTGGATCAGTACCTGACGTTCTCTCCTGATCCTATTCCTAACAAGTTTGCAAACGATGTTCCGTTCCAGATAACAGTAACGAATACTGCGCCACTTGCAGTAACATATTCAAGTTCTGACATAAGCGTTGCAACCATTGCTCAGGATGGTACAATAACCATTGTTGGTCCAGGTACAACTACAATAACAGCCTCTAATACCGGTGATGCTAGCTATAATCCGGTAAGTTTAGGAAAAACCTTTACTGTTCTGCCAACACCACAAATAACAGCAACCCCTTCTTTTATGGCTTTTACTGCTGTTCAGGGACAGGGGGCATCGGCAGCAACTCAGATATCAACTATAAATGCTGTTAACTTAGTTCCTGTAGCAGATAACCTTACACTTACAGCTTCTGCAGGGTTTGAAATTGCAATAGGTGCCGGTTCTTTTGGTACTACAGGAAACATCGCTTATACCGGAGGAGCTGTTAACCTTACGAATCCTCAAATATATGTACGATTTGCAGCAGGACAGACTGTTGGTACATATAACGGTACTTTAACAATATCAGGCGGAAATGGTTCTGTACAAATTGCTCTTGCAGCCTTAGTTGATCCTGCTCCGGCAATCAATACTACAACAGCAGCTTTTGGACCATACTGTTCAGGATCAGACAATACAATAAGTGTCGCTTATACAACTCAGGGAACTTTTGGCGCAGGTAACTATTATGTTCAGCATTCTGACGCTACAGGCGTTTTCCCAACTGATTTCTCAAATATAATAAGTGCTGCGGCAACAGTAAGCCCAATTTCAGCTATACTACCATCAAGCCTAATTGCCGGTAACTACAAGGTTCGTGTAGTACATCTTTCATCTTCACTTGCTCTTACAACAAGCTTAAATGATAACGCAAGTAACATTGTAATTAATACTACTCCTGCTCCAACAGGTACAACACTTACATTTTGTAACTCAGCTACTGTGGCTAACCTAACTGCAAACGGTACAGACCTTAAATGGTATGCTGCTGCAAACGGCGGAACTGCTCTTACCACAACAGATGCTGTAACTACAGGTAACTATTTTGTGTCTCAAACACTGAATAACTGTGAATCTGCAAGAACTCAGGTAGCGGTAACCGTAAATGTTACTCCTGCTCCTACCGCAACAGCACTTTCGTTCTGTAACTCAGCTACTGTAGCTAACCTGACTG
>QFQM01000201.1 GCA_003243255.1 Flavobacterium psychrophilum
TAATCACGTTCATGTTGTACATGTACTGTGTGTAGTGAGGGTCTTGCTGGGCGTTAGCGTCAGCAAGTCCGCCTAGAGCCAATAATGCTACAAGGTAGAGTTTCTTCATTTAATGTGTGTTTAGTCTTAGTTCTCGTAAAAATATAAAAAAAAACAAACCCCCGTCAAAAAGACAGAGGTTTGCTTCATTTTTTTTAATTTTTTAAGAAAATTATTCTTGTCTATTGATATAAACCCATCCAGTTTTAGTTTCACCGGTTGTGCGTTCTACCATATAGAAGTATGTACCACTAGGCAATTCGTCACCTTTATTGGTTTGACCATGCCATTCTTTAGTATAGCTTGTTCTGCTGTATACTTCCTGACCGTAACGGTTAAAGATGCTTAGTTTTTTAACACCCAGAGATGTTAAATCAAACTCATCATTGTAACCATCGTTGTTAGGAGAGATACCACGTGGTATTTCACATGCAGTACTTGTAACCTCAAATGTATCGATGCTAACACATCCATCAGCCGTTGTAACTGTTACCATGTACTCTCCAAGAGGGCCAGGTACAATTTTACGGTCAGTAGAAGTAAATCCTTCAGGACCTGTCCATACATAAGATGCTGTATCAGGATTGAATGAACCATCAACATCAGATACTTCAAGAGTGTATACATTGTTTTCACAGATATCAGTGAATGTAAGATCAATCACTGTAGTATCAGCCGTAACTTCTACGCTTTCAGTATGAGAACAAGTTCCAACAGTTACAGTAACTTCATATGTACCAAACTCAGTTCCGTCTATAGTGCTGCTGTTAGTTCCGGCAGGTACACCATTTACAGTCCACACATAAGTAGCCGTAGTAAGATCGAAGTTAGCATTGCTAACAGAAACCGTAAGGTTAGTAGCAAGACATGCAACATAAGGACCTCCAAGGCTAAACTGCGGTGTAGGCGTGATGTTAACGATGAATGAATTCTCATCAAAACATGTTGCATTTCCTGCAGCGACAGCATAAACATAAATTGTCTGAGTTGAGCTAACAGAATCACCGGCACTTATTGCAGTACCTCCACCGTTAGGACCACCAGGAGCAGTATAGTATGTGTTGCCTGCGCTTAGAGCAGGAAGTTCGTAGCTGTCACAAGCAGTTACATCAACAGGAGCATCAGCAACCGGAGTTTCTGTAATTGTAACAGTGAAGCTCTCTTCATCAAAACAGTTTGGCACCGTACCAGTTGCCTGATAGATATAAATTGTCTGAGTTGTAGAGATTACATCACCAGCGCTAAGCATAGTACCGCCACCATCAGGTGCAGTGTAATAATTAGCTGCAGCATTGTTACCTGTAAGTGCTTCAAGAACGTAAGAATCACAAGCCGTTACGTCAGCAAGATCATCAAGAACCGGTGTAGCATTAATTGTTACTACAAACGAATTCTCATCTGTACAAGCTGCAAGAGTTGGAGCCACTGCATATACATAAATTGTATGAGCACCAACACCCAATACAGTTCCAACATCTTCACCGGCAGCTATTTGAGTTCCGGTTCCGTTAGGACCACCTGTAGCAGTATAGTAGCTGTTATCAGCACTTAGTGCAGGTAATACGTAGCTATCACAAGCAGTTACATCAGCAGGAGCATCAGCCACCGGCATAGGTACTACAGTAACAACAGAAGTAGCTGTTCCTACACATCCGTTTTTATTTACGGTTACTTCATAAGAACCATCCACAGTTACAGTTATAGATGCTGTAACATCCGGAAGTGGATTTCCATCAACAGTCCATGAATATGTAGCACCTGTAAGATCTTCAGAAGCATCAGGAACTACAGCAATTGTTGCCGAAGTACCATCACATATAGAAGCATCAGGTGTTATACCAAATACTGGCGCAAAATTGCTGATTATTACATCAAAAGAGGCTGTAATGAAACATGGAAGACCATCTTTCATAATTCTTACCCATACTGTTGTAGTAGCATTCGTTACAAACGCAGTAGGATCTGCAATAGCATTTGTTTCATCAGTTGCATCCTGCTCAGTTGGGTAGTATGCAAATGTATATCCTGTAGGATCTGCAAACACATCAGCAACAGCAGTTGTAAGATCGAATGTTACATCTTCACCATTACCACACTTAGTAAGGTCAGCAGGATCGTTAGCAGGGATTATCTGCTCTTCTACTCTGATTGTAAAGTCACTCTGTCTTGTTACAGTAGTACCATTACAAAGGTTGTAAGAAGCACGAGCCGTCATTACAGTAGTTCCTGCAGTAGCACAAACCTCAACAGATTGGTCGTTGCTAAAGAAGTCACCATTCTGAAGCCATTCGAAAACAACTGAAGTATCTCCGTTTGGAGTAAATCTCCAAGCTTCAAGGTTAGCAGTCCAAGGACCTGTGTTTCTTCCCGGAGGAGCAAAACCTACAGTACCTGCAGCATTTTGTATACCGATAAGACCTACACCACCCTGCCAAGAAGTACAAGGTACTCTTCTCTTAACATAAACTTCGATGATATTAGTGATCTCATAGATTACGATCTGTGAACTCTGAGCACCTATCGCCTGGTCAGCAGCGCTATCAGTACTACAGTTAAACTGTGCAAGCTCATTAAAGCTAACAACAAATGCACGACAAGGGTAGTTACCCATTACCTGGTAGTTGATGTTAGGGTTATCCCAGCTGTTGTTAGTTGGGTTAGGGTTAGTATCCTGATAAACACCATAGATAGCATTCTTTTGTGGGAATGTAGCATTAGGTATTGTCTGGCTGAATGCCCATCCACTACCTGCTCCGGTTGCCTGGTCAGCGTTAAAGCTTACGATACCGTTAGATCCTACCTGAGCAGCGTTATAAACGTCACCCATGAAACAGAACTCAAACGGAAGGACAACTTTAGGACCCCAGATATCATCCACATCGATAGGTAGCGGAGTACCTCCAAGTGTTGGAAATGGTGGTACATAAGGAATACTTTCTACCTCGTAAGATGTTGTTTGTGCAGCAGCAGTGTAGAAACTTGCAGAGAAGTCAACACAAAGCTCTTCACCAGGACAAATTACATATTCAGTATCAGGTGCAATAATATCAAGGTCAGCATCAACAACTGTTACGTCAGCACAAGCCGGCGGTGTGAAGATTGAGAACCTAAGTGCTCCTGACCAGAAACTCTTATCATCCGGACCACAGATAGCTCTTACATAATATTCGTAAGGTACACCTGCAGTAACGTTTGCTAATATAAACTCCGGTTCGTCTACAATTTCGCTTGTAGCAGGAGTGTTAGAAGGGAATGCACCACCTTGTGGCTGTACAACAACCTCCCATTGTGTTTCAGTACCACCCGGAGTCCAGCTAAGCTGTGTAGTACCCGGAGCATTTACAACGCTCTCACTCACAAGGTTAGTAGGCTGAGGACATGTAATCTCAGAACAGTAAGGAATACCTGTATAGATAAGGGTATTTTGATCTGAAGCTGTAGCTCCTGCAACTCTTTGGAATACTGTCTGGTTGTTAAATGGATTTACAATTTGTAATCCAACCTGAGCAGGGCCTGTTCCTCCAGGGTTAAAGAATACCTCATATGGTAAACCTTTACATAGTGGTAAAGTAACCGTTACAGGACCACCACCACTAGCTAATTGCGGACCAAGAGTTCCAACAACGATACCACTTTGGCGTACCGTCATAGTTACACCTCCCCATCCGTTGTTAGCGGAATCAGTAAGGATAAAGTTAACCGGACACTGATCTTCAATCTCACATACGTTAGTATTGAAGTTGAAAGGACCACTCCATTGGCTATTATCGTTAGGGCCACAAATAGCTCTTACATAATATTTATAAAGTGTACCTGCAGTCATTCCCTCATAAAGGAAAGGATTAGAATCAGCAGGAGTACCCGCAGCATTCTGAGCTGGTGCAGCAGCAGTTTGAGGCACTACATAAACCTCCCATTGCGTAGCAGTACCGGCTTCTGTCCAGCCAAGAGTAGCAGACGTCATACCAATATTAGTAGCTGTAAGGTTTGTAGGCTTAGGACATGTTAATGCCTTAATGCTGATGTTATCAATTGCAGCAGGAGGTGCTCCGGCTGTAAATGTATTGTTTATCCATTCGAATACAAAACGTTGTGTTGTACCGGCAGGAACAGTAGGCGCATAACTTGCAGTTTGCCATGTAGAGCTACCAAATAGGTTAGCCGTTGTTACCAATTCTCTCTGACCAGCTACTGCTGTAATAGCAGTACCAGCTACAGGGTTATAGTTTAACGGCACTCTCCATACTCTTACATAGTCGCCAGATTCACCAACGTTTTTCCAGTCGAAAGCAAAATCAAGAGCCGTAACACCCGCAGGTATAACAACATCTCTGTATGCATGTACTGTTGAAGCTGATGTACTGTTATAGTTGTTAGTAACACCGTTATCATTAGAGATATAAAGCGAAGTTGAAGCACTGTTAAATGTAGCTCCGCCTACAACCCATTTGTTAGGCTGTGTACCTGTAGTATACGTAAACCCAGGATTTCCGGCAGCATCAAAGTTCTGCGTGTACGGAAGGTTAACCGGAATCTGAGGTGTATTGAAGTTAATACCTCCAACCCAGAAGCTAGTTCCGTCAGCCGCTCCACAGTTACTTCTTATCCACAGATAGTAGTTTGTAGAATCCGGTAAGCCTGTAAGTGTTAGCGAAGTTCCTGTTACGTTACCTGTAGGTACAGTTCCTGCAACCGGAGCAACAGGGCTTGTAGTAAGGTAGTAATCGTAACTTGCTGCAGGTGGAGTAGACGCTGTCCATGTAAATGTAGCATTTACAGCATCGATAGATGCAAGCGCAAGTCCAGATGGAGCAGAACATGTAATAACTGACATGTTGATGTTATCTATAGCAGCACCCGGTGATGGGCCTATACTACCGTCATTTCTCCATTCAAATATAATCCTGCGGATTGAACCACCCCAACCTGTTGCGTTAAGCACGTTGTTAACGGTTGTCCAGGTGTTGTTGTTGTTAAGGTTACCACCTATCTGAACACCTCCCGAAGCCGCAGCTGTAATCTGAGTACCCGGAGTTGGTGTAAATGTTACAGGAACAACCCATACCCTTAGGTAATCACAACAAGATTCTCCGGCTGCTTTCCAGTCAAACTGAAGAAGTACCTGGTTAGTTGGGATAGATGCTGGCATCTGAATATCCCTGTAAGCCTGTACTACAGATGTAGACGTCTCTGTATAATTGTTTGTTGCACCATTATCATTAGAAATGTATAATGAGTTTGCAGGGCTGTTAAATGTAGCACCACCTACTACCCACTTATTGGTTTGTGTACCATTGTTAAGTGTATAGTTGCTCGCTCCGGCATCAAAATTCTGAGAATATGGCATTGGAGCCGGAATCTGAGGTGTATTGAAGTTAAGTGGACCGATCCAGAAACTTGTTCCGGCAGCGCCACCACAGTTACTTCTTACCCATACATTATAATTCGTAGAATCTGTCAGACCATTAAGAGTAGCTGAAGTTGTAGTTACGTTTCCACTTGGCGTTGTACCGTCAGTTGGAGGCGTAGCAGCTGTAGAATAGTAATAATCATAACTTGCAGGTGCAGCAGTAGGTGCTGTCCAGTTAACAACGGCTGAGTTTGTTGTTAATGGAGTACCAAGCACTAAAGCTGTAGGAGCCGGACAAGTGATAACTTTAAAGCTAATGTTATCAATTGCTGCCGGTGGCTGAATACCTGTAAATCCGTTGTTAAACCACTCAAAAATAATTCTTCTGGTAGTTCCTAACTGTGCTGCAGGAATTGTAACAACATTGTTTGATGTTGCCCATGTTGCACTACCTGTAAAGTTACCACCTATTTGTGTTCCTCCACTTGCTGCAGCAGTTATCTGTGTACCAGGTGTTGGAGTATAAGTAAGCGGCACATTCCATACTCTGAAATAATCTCCTGTCTCGGCAACACACTTCCAGTTAAACTGAAGCAATGCCTGACCTGAAGGTACAGTACCCGGAATAGTTATATCTCTGTATGCATGAACTACAGATTGTAGTGCAATGTCATAAGCATTAGTCACACCATTATCGTTAGAAATGTAAAGTGAGTTCGCAGCACTTTGGAAAGTTGCTCCACCCACTACCCATTTATTGGTTTGAGTACCGTTAGATAATGTAAAGTTATGTGCGCCTGCGTCAAAATTCTGGGTGTAATCCATAGCCGCAGGAACCTGTGGCGTACTGAACATAACAGGACCCGTCCAGAAACTCTTATCGGTAGAACCACAATTTGCCCTTACCCAAACATAATAGAAAGTATCAGGTGTAAGCGGAGTAATTGTAGCCGACGTTCCTGTAATTCCTGTCTGAGTAGGAGTAGTTGTAGCTGTTGGAGCAGGTGTTGATGCATTTGCTACAAACAGATCATATCCGTTAGCAGGAACAATTGCAGGTGCTGTCCAGTTTACTACTGCTGTAGTAGTGTTAAGCGTACCAATAGTAAGCGCTGTAGGCTGAGGACAAGTAACAAGAGAAAGGTTAACGTTATCTACCGCAGCGGCAGGCATTGAACCAACACTTCCGTCGTTCCTCCACTCAAATACAAGTCGCATTACCTGACCGTTCCATGTTGCAGGAGCGTTTATTATAGTAAGTGAGTTTTGCCAGTTTGTCTGAAGGTTAAGGTTACCGCCTATTTGCATGCGGTCTGTTCCGGCAGCAATCTGAGTACCCGGTGTTGGAGTAAATGATGCAGGAACAATCCATACCCTTAGGTAATCACAACAAGATTCTCCAAATCCTTTCCAGTCGAAATTAAGAGACAGTTGCCCGATATTAGCCGGCATCTGAACATCTCTATACGCCTGAACAACACTTGTCGCGCTGATTGTAAAAGCATTTGTTACACCATTGTCATTAGATATATATAGTGAGTTAGCCGGGCTGTTACTTGTAGCCGACCCTACTCTCCATTGGTTGATCTGAGTTCCATTATTTAATGTGAAGCCATGAGCTCCTGAATCAAAATTCTGGATTAGATTTAAAGTTGCCGGTACCTGAGTAGTCGTAAATATATACGGTCCTGCCCAAATACTGTAGTTACCTCCACCACAGTTTTCTCTTACATAAAACTCATAAGCTGTTGCAGGCTGAAAAGCTGCAGTAGCAGGAGTATTAACACCTCCAACAGTATTACCTGTGTTAGAAGTAAATGTAGTTGCATTAGCCGGTGATGGTAGTCCTGAACCAGCAAGCTGAACAGCTACCTGCCATGAAGTAGCAGTTGCTGTACCCGGTGTCCAGCCCAGTGTAGCGGTTGTTCCTGTTACAGCAGTTACAGTACCAGCTGTAGGCTGAGGACAAAATACCTGTTGTATTGTAAGCGTATAAGGTGTTGTTTGCGGTGTACCGTTGGTAGATATTACAAAGTAATATGTTGTACCTGCGGTCATTGCAAATGAAGCATTGTTATATGCTGCTGATGCAGAAGCAAGTCCTCCTGTTAAACATGAAACGCCAATATTAGCACAGCTGCTGTAAACAAACAGACCTGCAGGACCTCCTGTCCCTCCTAAGTTAATATTGTAGTTTCCTGTTGCAGCAGGTGTATATGAATATACTACGTCATTACCGGCAAGGTAGTTTCCTGTACTACCACAGCCTGTACCCGAGATACCTTCA
>QFQM01000202.1 GCA_003243255.1 Flavobacterium psychrophilum
ACAGTTTCATAGTGATTCATAATACAAAGTATTTATTTGTTATAAAATTGGGTGCAAAAATAGTAATTTATATTTAATGCGCAATGATAAAATTTGATTTTCCTTGTGTTAAAAAACGGTTTTTTTGTTTATATTTGTAATCGTCCAGCCCAAAAGAAAAAAAATACTAAACTTTCTAAATTCTTAAGAGCCAATGAAACTAAACTGTGTTGTTGTCGATGATAGTACAATACATAGGATAACCATCGCTAAACTGGTCAATGAGCATCCGGATCTTACCCTGGTTGGTGATTTCTCAAATGCATCAGAAACAAGAAGTTGTATTCTTAATAAGAATGTTGATCTTCTTTTTCTTGATATTGAAATGCCGGTTCAAAGCGGATTCGACCTGCTTGACGGACTCAAGACAAGGCCGCAGATCATCTTTGTGTCAGCAAAATCTGACTATGCGTTAAAGGCTTTTGATTATGCTGCAGTAGATTACCTTCATAAACCGATCACTAAAGACCGTTTTAATAAAGCTGTTCAAAAAGCGATTGAAGCTGCACAGCGCAAAAAAGAAACGGTTGACGATGATGGTGACTTTATCTTTATAAAGAGTAATCTTAAGAATTTCAAGATATTTATATCAAAAATCAAATGGATTGAGGCTTTTGGGGATTATGTAAAGCTAAACACCGAAGACGAAACACATCTTGTATTATCTACAATGAAATCTTTTGAGAGTGAATTGCCGTCGGAGAAATTCCTTAGGGTACACAAGTCGTTTATCATTAATATCGATAAGGTGGATCGCTTTAACAGCAAATTTGCGGAAATCGGAAACACTAAAATTCCGCTCAGCCGAAATAAAAAAGAAGATCTGGCGAAAGCCCTGAATAAATAAACATAAAAAATCCGAAGCTTTAACTTCGGATTTTTTATTTAATATCTTATTGATCCTTTATTAGTTCTAATACGGATCTACGTTAATTGTAACCCTTACCGGCCTGTATTGGGGCACTGCCTCAAAGCTTGATAAGGTTCTTTCTATAGTTTTCTTGGTATTCCCTAGCGGGATACCGCCGGGGATCTTTATCATTATCGTACGGATATATTCATTCCTTATCCTGTTGATACCCGGTTCTTCAGGCCCAAGCACCGGAACATTGATGTTTTGCGTAAGCACATTATATAGCCACAGCGCGCTGTCTTTTAGTTTTTCGTAATCTTTATGGCGCAAAGTAATGCGTATCAGCCTGTAAAAAGGAGGATACTTAAAATTGTGCCTTTCATAAACCTGTTCTTTATACATGCTTTCATAGTCATTGGTGGTTACCTGCTGGATGATATTGTGAAGCGGATTGTAGGTTTGTATATATACTTTACCTCTTACATCTTTTCTTCCTGCACGTCCTGCTACCTGCACCATCATTTGGTAGGCGCGTTCAAAAGCACGGAAGTCCGGTTGGTACAGCATGTTGTCAGCATTCATTATGCCTACCATACCTACGTTGTCAAAGTGCAGTCCTTTGGCAAGCATCTGTGTGCCAACTAATATATCGATCTCCCGGTTCTTAAAGGAGTCAATAATCTTTTCATAGCCATGTTTGCCGCGTGTTGTATCCTGATCCATTCGCCACGAATTCTTATTCGGGAAAAGTGATTTCAGTTCCATTTCAATCTGTTCTGTACCAAATCCCTTCGTATTCAGGTCGGTTGAGTGGCATTTATGGCAATTGGTCGGATTGGCAATATTATAACCGCAATAGTGGCATCGCAACGCATTTTTGTACTTGTAGTAGGTGAGGCTTACATCGCACTGGGGGCATTGCGGCACGTGACCACAGGTCATGCATTCTACCCAGGGTGAAAATCCCCTGCGGTTCTGGAACAATATAACCTGCTTACCGTTGTATAAAGTTTCAGCAATTGCATCGATCAGCTCATCGCTAAAATGGCCGGTCATGCGTTTGCGCTTGTATTTGTCTTTTAAATCAATGAGTACAATTTCAGGAGGCGTTACATTACCAAAGCGTTCCCTAAGCTCCACGTATCCATATTTGCCATGTGTGGCATTGTAATAGGTTTCGATACCTGGTGTAGCCGATCCTAAAAGTACTTTTGCCTGATGGGCATTCGCCAATACGATAGCCGCATCACGGGCGTGGTAGCGCGGTGCCGGATCAACCTGTTTGAAGGTCTGTTCGTGTTCTTCGTCAATGATGATCAGCCCAAGATCGGAGAAGGGCAGGAACAATGCCGAACGCGCCCCGATAACAACTTTTGCTTTTTCAGAACCGGATAATACCTGCTGCCAGGTTTCTACACGTTCGTTATTGGTGTATTTTGAATGAAAAACCGCTACCTGATTGCCAAAATAGGCAGTTAGCCTCACAACCAGCTGAGTGGTAAGTGCGATTTCGGGAAGGAGGTAAAGCACCTGTTTTCCTGATGCGATGTATTCTTCAATTAATTTTATGTAGATTTCCGTTTTGCCGCTTGAGGTGATACCGTGAAGCAGCGTAACGTCTTTTTGCGTAAAGCTTGTCTTTATCTCTTCAAAAGCCTGATGCTGTTTGGGGCTAAGTTTAAAACCAGCCTCGTCTGAACCTTCAAATTGTACACGGTCTTCTTCAAGATGATATTCCTCAAAAATGCCTTTGTCTATCAGCGATTTTATCACTGCTGCAGTTGTACCTGCTTCAGTAAGCATCTTGACTGAAATCGGCTTTTTCTCTACTGCCTGTAGTTGGAAGAACTGCATAACTGCCTCACGCTGTTTTTGCGCACGGGAGAGTAATTCCATGAGTTCGCTGAGTTGTTCCTGTTGCATAAATTCTTCCTGCAAACGGATATAGCGAATGGTCTTTGGTTTGTATTTTTCGTTTATCTCTTCCTGAAGTGAAACGGCATTTTTGGCAATCAGCCTGTTAAGAACCGGAAGGACTGTTTTTTTATTCAGTATCGAAACGACCTCCTGTACCTTGAGTGCCGATTGTTTCTGTAAAGCCTCATATATCAGGTATTCGTCGTCTGACAGCTCTTCATTTAGTATGTTGAAGTCCGGGCGCGAAGAGATGATAGTTTCGCTTTCCAGAAGGAAACTGCTAGGCATGGCACTTTTGTATACTTCGCCAATGCTGCACATGTAGTAGGAAGCTATCCATTGCCAGTGGTCGATCTGCTTTTGGGTTACCAAAGGAAATTCATCAAGTATCTGGTGAATGTCTTTGGCCTCATAAAGCTGCGGCGGATTCTGATGTTTTGCCAGTACCAAAGCCGTATAGATCTTGTTTTTTCCAAAAGGGACTGCAACGCGCATACCGGTCTGTAAAAAGGCATATTCAGCCTCGTTAACGGAGTAGGTAAAAGATTTGGCAAGCGCCAGAGGCAGTACAACTTCTATGAAAAAAGGCATATACAGGATTTGAACTACAAATATAAGATTTTTTGTGGTTGCCGGTTGTCGGTGTTGGCTCTCTCTTCTTTTGGGGTGAGACATAAAAAAACACCTCCGTGAGGAAGTGTTTGTATTTATAAGGTTTTACAGCAACAGTAGGACTGCTAACTGAATACTGCGACTGCCAACTGTTATTTTACTCTATGCCATGTCTGAGTACGGCCAAGCATTGAGATACCCATGTAGCCTCTAACGTCAAGTTTGTCTTTACCGTCAAGTTTAATGGTGCAGCTGTATAGTTTACCTTTGTTTGGGTCAAGGATATCGCCATCAGTATACTCATCACCATCTTTAGTAAGTCCTTTGATGATTACCAGGTTCAGGATAGGCTTGTCTTTATCGGCACCTTTACATTTGGTGCATTTGGCGTCTTTTTTGGCAGGATTAAGAATCTCTACAACTTTACCGTAGATTTTTCCGTTTTGCTCGTAGATCTCTACAATTGATTTTTCTTTTCCTGTTTCGTCGTCAATGGTTTTCCATCGTCCTGTAACCTGTGCACTTACAGACATAATGCCCGCTACTACGATGAATAAGAATGTAAAAATTGCTCGTTTCATAAAAATGCTTTTTAGTTTTTGTTAAATATATAAATTTTTTCGTTTTAATTTATGAATAAGCGCATTTAATTCGAATCCTAAAAGAAGGATGAAGCAGTTTATCCATATATAAAGCATTAATACAAGTAGCGTGCCAATCGATCCGTAAAGCTGGTTGTATTTCGCAAATCGCAATACGTAAATCCCAAATCCATAGGAAGTTAAGCCGAATAACACAGTGCTTAAAACCGATCCATAACTGAAGAAAGCGGCAGTTCGGGTTTCCTTCGCAGCATATTTAAATAATAGTGATGTTATGGTAAGTACCATTAAGATAAGTATAGCATAACGCCCGAATTTCAGGAGATAAACATCGTCACTCAAAAAACCGTGTGATGTCAGGTTGTGAATAATAACCTCAATAGTTACAATGGACGCCACCGTTACGATGAGAAGCAATGCAAAAACAAGCGACAGACCTATGGCAAGGGCATATTGCCTGAAGTAGGTACGCTTTATAGTAATGTGCAGGCTACTCTGGAAACCGCTCAGTATGGCATTCATACCATTGCTCATAAGGAGGATGGCAAAAAGGATACCAAAGGAAAGTAAGCTGCTGCGGCTATTGTGAAGGATGTCATTCAAGATTGATTCGATAGCGGCAAAGGTGTTGGGCGGAACATTTTCCGCGACAAACTGCATAAAATCAGCCTCAAAACCTTCAAGAGGTATTTTAGGTATAAGATTCAGCAGGAAAAGCGCAAACGGAAACAGCGACATAAAGAAGCTAAAAGCAATTGCTCCGGCACGGTAGGAGATATCACCCTTGATGATGCCTGTAATGTACAGTTCAAGGAGATGGTAAAGCGTTAACCCTTCGCTAAAGGGCAGTTTAATGCTCTTGCCAAAACGCACAATATGCTTAACAACGGGAATCCGCTCCAGTTTATGTTCCAGTTCTGCTGACATTAAAATGCTTTTAGGCTAAGATCCATATTGTAGATCGAATGCGTCAGCGCACCCGACGAGATATAATCTACTCCGCACTCCGCATAATGGCGCATTGTCTGCTCGTTGATACCACCTGACGATTCTGTCTGGCAGTAATCTCCAATCAGGGCAACGGCTTCGCGGGTTTGCTCGTAATCAAAGTTATCCAGCAGTATGCGATGAATGCCCGGTTTGGAAATAATTTCACAGACTTCTTCAATATCACGTGCCTCAACGATGATTTTAAGGTCAAGGTTATTGGCTTTAAGATATTCCTGTGTTTTTTGGATGGCAGGGGTAATGCCTCCGGCAAAGTCGATATGGTTGTCTTTAAGCATTACCATGTCATAAAGCGCAAAACGGTGATTTTCGCCACCGCCAATTTTCACAGCCCATTTCTCCAAAGCTCGGATGCCCGGTGTCGTTTTACGGGTATCAAGCACTTTAGTGCCTGTCCCTTCCAGAAGTTTCACGTAGTGAGCAGTTTTGGTAGCAATGGCACTCATACGCTGCATGGCGTTAAGTACCAGCCTTTCAGCTTTAAGTATGCTTTGCGACGAACCCGAAACGTGAAACGCCACGTCGCCATGGGTTATGGGAGTACCGTCGTGTATAAAGACTTCTATCTGTAATTGAGGGTCAACGTAGTTAAAAACCTGCTGGGCAAAGGTTACCCCGGCAAGTATACCGGTGTCTTTAACCAGCAGTTTGGCCTTTCCTGTAGCCGAAGCCGGTATGCAGGCCAGTGAGCTGTAATCGCCGGGACCTACATCTTCACGGATGGCATTGGCGATGATAAGTTCTAATTCGTGCTGAAATTGGGTTTCAGAAATCATTGTAATTATTTAGTAGGGCTAAAATAAGGTTTTTTTTGGAAATGGAATTTTACAATTCTAATCTTTCTGTGTATTTAAAATATTAATCTTATATCGTAATTCAACGATAGAATATGTCTTTTGTCGATTTGATTAATTGTAAGATTAATTGTGAGATTAATTGTTGTAATGTTACTTCATCAACTAATATATTATTAATACAAAATGAAAAAAGGAATTTTTTCGCCAATTCTCGCAATTGGTATGTTTGCAGGTTTAATTGCGTGTAGTACAGAAGATGCTGCTGTAAAAGCACAAAATGGTGATGCAATCAAAATTGATAAGTCAGTATATGTTGATACTGCCCTAAAGTCATTATCAAAATCATCATCTAACTACCTTTCTCCTATACTATATTCTTATAGTGATACTCAGGATGCTGCAGCGCAGAATGCTAAAGCAATGGAAGGGTTAGCTGCTCATTATTATGATCAGCTTTCAAATGGCCCAGGAACAACTATCATGAAGATATCTTCAACTGTTGGTAACAATCTTGCTGTAATGAATGGTATTACCTATGCTGATACTGATAATGGTTTAGTACTTGATGTGATTGAATATAATCCAATTAAAGGAATTTTTGAACCTATTGCGGTATTCCCTCCTTATCAAGCTGTATTTAGTGATATATGTGGTGGTTGTGATGAAGGATTTACAGAAATTGGCAGTTCGAGTTATACTACACCAGAACAATTGGCAATGTTTATGGCTCAAGTTGCGTCTGATTATCTTATTGATAATGCTGCGCCGGGATATGATATTAATCTTAGTTATAAATTTGGCAAAGAGGGTATGGTAATTTGTGCTCAAAAGGTTAAGAAATATTAATATAAATCAGTTGACGATACTGATTTATATGGGGGCTGTCTCAAAAGTGTCATTTTGAGCGAAACGCAGTGTAGTCGAAGAATCTCAATTAACTAATTCTTAGAGATTCCTCCACTTCGCTACGCTACGGTCGAAATGACAAAACGTAACTTGAGTTACTTTTGAGACAGTCCCTTTATTTTTTATAATAGAATGCGCCAGCATAATAGAGTACACTTCAGTCTAAATGCCGTAGAAATCCCTATATTTACTACATGCAAGATCTACTCAAAGAAGAAGAATTCATAAAACCTGAATACAATCCCTGGAAACTGTTTATCAGGTTCTATATTATTGCTGTTGCAGAGATATTGATAATACAGGGTGCCATATCCTTTTGGTTCATCGATTTTAATGGTGTTGTTTTGTTTATTATTTTAATGCTTGCCCCTCTGCTTACGCAGGTGCTTATGTTTACATCTAATAATCAAAACTTTTTTCTGGAACGAAAAGTAAAGATTCAGGCAGTAACAGGACTTGTCTTAAGTTTTGCTGTTCCCAATTTCATTATAAACATGATTAAAATAGTCTTTGTTCGCGATGTTTTTTCGCAAAGGGATGCCGTGCTGCAGGTGCTGGCTAATGTTATTTATTGTGTTATTATGGTTTCACTTTCTTTAGGGCTGATATATATGATTTCTTCATTGGTAAAGCGAAAAAGCAGAACTACGATTACAGAATAATTCTACTTTATCAACAAAGTTAACTTCTAAATTGTTTATAAACATCATTAAATTGTTAATAAGTGTCGGAAGTGTTGATTTTATTAGTATTTTTAGCAAACACTATTTCTAAATCAACAATCTATGATGAACTACTACTTTATCGTATTGAAGCTTCCGGTAAGTTGCAAACCGGGACTTGATGATGTGCTGAAAGAAACTGAAAACTTTTTGGCCAAGGCAGCGCAAAGCGT
>QFQM01000203.1 GCA_003243255.1 Flavobacterium psychrophilum
TGGTCCGCTTATTGTGAGTTTTGCTATTTTTGGAGTTGTTTCTGAGGCTAATGCTGACGTAAGTGTAGAAAGTGTAAAAGTACCTTATCTTTGTCTTGGAGCTGCTTTTGTACTGGTTGCAATACTTCTTAAATTTTCTTCTCTACCAAACCACCCACCTTTAGAAGAAGGTGTGAAAGAAGAAACTGTTGAAACAAAAAAATCAGTACTTAGCTATCCACAGCTTTTAATGGGTATGCTGGCTATATTCCTTTACGTAGGAGTTGAAGTATCTACAGCGGCTAATTTACCTGCATATCTTGAAAAAGACCTTGGTTTCTTAACAAGTAGTGTTGCTCCATACATATCTTTATATTGGGCAAGCTTAATGATTGGTCGTTGGGGTGGTGCCGTAGAGGCGTTTACTGATAATGTGTCATTACAAAAGGTATTTAAATTTGTAGCTCCATATTTAGCTTTTGGTGTATTTTTAGGAGTGAATGCATTCATGGATCATGATCTTGCTCCTTTCTATGTTTATGGACTTATCCTACTGGTTCTTATAGCTGCAGACTTTGCCAGTAAAGGTAATCCTGCGAGAATGTTGTTACTTTTCTCAGGCCTTGGTATTGCAGCATTGCTTACAGGTATGGCTACTACAGGTATGGTATCAGTGTATGCATTTACAAGTGTTGGATTATTCTGTAGTACATTATGGCCATGTATCTTTACCCTTGCGGTAAGTGGCCTTGGACATAAAACAACACAGGGAAGTAACTTCCTTATTATGATGATTTGTGGTGGTGGTATTGTTAGTCTTATACAAGGTGCTGTTGCCGATGCTACTAATATCAAAATAAGTTATATCGTTGGTGTTTTATGTTTTGCCTATCTTGCTTTCTATGCATGGAAAGTAAAAGGAATCTTAAGAAGCCAGGGTATCGACTTTGACAAAAAGATTTCAGGAGGACATTAATAAACTGTCTTTGTGATAGATATATAAACGGCTGCAATTTGCAGCCGTTTTTTTATGTTAACCTAACATTCATTAATACGAAAAGCCTTATCTTTGAGTAAAATAAACTACTATGAGAATTAAAACGTTGTCAATATTGATTGTGGGGACAGCTCTTTTAGCTGTTTCATGTGGTAAGAAAGCCGGAGAAAATACTATTGAGCCTGCTACTCAGGAAGTGGATGCTGTAGCTACGCCGACACCCGAGGCTGCTGTTGATACAACTTCTGCAGCTACGGGAAATGAAGAAAATGCTGTAATTGAGGTTACTGGAAAAGTAACTGAGATCATTCAGGGAAAAGATGGCTATATGGCTAAGCTGACTACAGCAGATAATAAAAAATACACTGCTACTATCAGTATTCCGAATCTTAATGACCCTAAACAATTCAGGGCCGTTAAAGTGGGAGATAACATTACGGTAAAAGGTAATGTTACAAATCTTGAGTCAGATGTACTCATCATTGTAAGAGAACTTAAATAGTTATAATTGTTATATATAAAGTGGGAAACCCTGACCGGATTCGGTCAGGGTTTCTTTTTTGAATGGATTCGTTGGTTGGTTAAGATTTATTTCCATTCAATTTTACGGGAGAAATACATTACAGCTCCCAGTATGGCAAATAACCCGATACTACCCACTAACAGGGCATAATTCTCTAATTGTATTATTACATAGATAAAACTATATAGTGCGCTAAGCGAAACAGCTATGAAAGCAGGGAATTTTTTATTCTTTAATATTGAGACAGAATATAGTGCAATCATGAGAACAACTGCCATACCGGCAATAATGTATGCCATCCTGAAGCTGCTGTGCTCGGTGATTGAGATTAGTAATGTATAGAACATTATAAGGGCTAGTCCTATCATTGAATATTGGAAGATATGGATACTTATCTTGCTTACCGACTGGATGAGGAAGAATACCAGGAAGGTAAGTCCTATAACAAGGAAACCATATTTCGCAGCACGTTCGTTCTGCTGGTACTGGTTTACAGGAATCAGGAACTTTACATCAAGAGTATTGGCCTGAAAATTTGGTAAAGATCCAAAATGTTGTTGTCCGAAGCTTCTGTTTAAATGAGAAACCTTCCAATTGGCAGAAAAACCTTTATCATTAATAGTACTGCCTTCAGGTAAAAAGCTGCCGTCAAAACTTGGTGATGGCCAGTTAGAGGTCATTTTTGTATGTGTCATTTTACCAATAGGTACTATGCTAATCATTTCGCTGCCTTTATAATTCATGGACAAATCGAATGAAGATGTACCCGATACAAAAGCATTATTGAGGTTCAGCGGCTGCGTTTCAAGAGATGAAAGCGTATCATTTTCCTTATCACTGGCTACAGGTTCAAACGAATATTTTTTACCATTTATATTTATAGTAACACTTCCGGTAATACTTTTTATATTATTGGTTTTTATAAGTATACTAGCTTTATCCCAATGTATATTTTCAGGTAATGCATTATCGCCAAAAATAGGAGTCGTATAATTACCTTTGAAACTAAGGGAAGAGTTGTATACCACCGACTCATAATTGTTCCTGCGTTTTTCCTCAGTATTTACATTGATCAATGAATTGAGTTCATTGGGGAAGAAATAAGCGAAATGTTCGAATTTTGAACGCTGAATGGTAACCTGTTTGGTTTTCTCATCTACCAGTTTGTTTTCAGTATAGGTGCTATAAGGTACTTTTAGAATGGGGCCACAAAAATAGACCTGACCACCCCATTTGCTGTTAATTTCTTTTACAACTTCTTTCTGGCGTTCTGAGCGTTCAAAAATCAGACTTTTTACATATTGCAAGGGAATAAGCAATACAAGTGTAAGCAATCCAACCATTATGATTTTGGCTGTACTTGACTGAAAGAAGTTTGTACTGTCGTTAAATTTTGGAGTAGGAGATGATTGGTAATCCTGATTTGTTTCCATGATAGTATTGTTTTTATGATTGTGTTATAGTTGAGAAATAAGATAATGCTACAGGTATATTTAAAAGTAAAAGTATTGCACAGCCAAAAAGCTGACGTCTATACAATTTGTATTTAGTAGCACTGATTATGAGGTTAAAAAAGACAATTATATTTACCAATATGGCAAAAAGACAAAGACAATACCAGCGCAAAGTATACTCCATGAATCTTCACAGATGAAGTAGCATTGAAACATCAATGTGCCTCCAAGCAACGAAAGACAATACGTAATTATTGAAGTTTTTATAAGGCGTTTGGCATCTATTATATATTCATTTTTATCCATGATAGTCAGTTAAAAAATTAATTATTTTAAAATGGAGATTTTGAATTGATGTATGATATTCCTAAGTACAGATAGAAAAATGCTATTGGAAGATTGAGTAATAGCATACATGCTTTAATCATTAAATCTTTCTGATGATAGGGATAAACAAAAGAGAATATTATAAGCAGTATAAAAGCGATTGCATTTATGACAAAGGCTATTACTATGTAGAATATTCCGACGTTTAATAAATAAACATTATCATTCATTGCCCACAGCAGTAGAAATAAGAGACTACCAATTCCCAATGTAATTTTAAACAGCCAATTACTTAGAAGCAGTATGAGGTCAACCCTGTTTTCTATAATATCTTCGTATGTTTCCATGATTTGATAGATTGATTTAGTAATGTTTTGTTAATCCGAAAGGATCATTAAAGACGATATAGGCATACAGTATGGCTATAGGTATGTTTATCAATAATATTGCTGCCTGTTGTGCAATTATGTTTTGGTCTTCCTTAAAGATGTAGGAGCAAATGATCAATGCTGTAAAAATAGAAGCGTTTATGAATATCGCTGTGGCTGTGTACAGAAAGCCCAGAACAAATGATATTTCCCGGAAATCACTATCTCCAAATAAATTCAATAGCAGTAGGAGTGTACCAAGTGTAAAGGATATGCCAAACAGCCATACGGGAAGTCTTAATAACTGAGTTAATCTATATTCCATAATTATCGGATTAAAAAAGTGTCTTTAATTCTTGCAATAGGCAGGTGAAGCATCCTGAAATGGTTCAGGTCATAAAAGTGGAGTGCGTTTTTACCGTCACAGTATCTTTTGTGGAAATAAAGTAGCTGTAATGGATAAAGGAGACTCCCTGTAATAATTACAAAAAGATTCTTTAATCTCAGATCTCCGTTACCAAAGAGATAGAAGTGCATCGCAATCTCTTCCTTGTCTGATACCTCTTTATTGATAAGAACCCTTAATATATCTATCATTTCTGGCTGTGGATCGGCATCATGGCTATGATTGAACAAAAAATTTCCCACATGAAACCCAAGAGTATCTTTTGGGTAGCCTATTAGCTCATCCATTGTTATTAGAGGTTTTTTATTTTCGATTACCCTATTAATTAAATTTGTTATTGTTGTCATTTGGATTAGTATTTTACTTTGAAAGACAAAGTGTTATTGTAAATTTTTTTTAGTCTTAGGGGTGTGATATAAATTGAATAATAGGAACATAAGTGTACCAAAACCAAGAGTAATGCCCCAAGCCGGTTTACAGGTTTCCGCATTAGTGAGGCTGCAAAAGATATCAATGCAAAGTGAATAGGGCCTTTGCAGTATATCCCAGGTATTGTATCTGAGGAAACGGCCTACATACATGCCAAATCCGCAAAGTATTGAGATAGCAGCCAATGCAATCCATGCTGCTCGTTGACTTGTACGTTTTGATATCATAGTAAACATATCCTTCATAGATGCAAGCCCGAAAAGCATCCCACATGTTGAAAATGATGCTATGAGCAATACTTCAAACCATACCGGGACATTTGTCTCTTTTTTCAGATGAATAAAGTCTGTAATGATGTATGGTGCATTCGGAAGTAACACTAGCCATAGAAGCAATGCAGGAGCGAACCAATACCATTTTTTCATAAAGCAACTCTGCTGACGCATTATGGAAGTTATTGCCAATGGGGTGTAAGCAAGGAACAGATTCCATATCAGGAAAAAGAAAAATACTGATTGTGTGATCTTTGCCCTTATTAGTAAAAGAGCTACACAAAAGGCTGCTAAGGCAAATAAAATATAATGCCTGGTGAATGTTTTGGTTAGGATGGTTGTTTTCATATTTACTTCTTAAGAGTACTTTGATTCGCAAAGTAAAAGTTTAAAAAAATAGCCATAATTACTATTAAGGCTTTTGATTATTGTTATTGAACGTTAGAGTTGTTGAAATATTGTAAAGAACTTTGAAAAGCAAAGTAAATAATAAAATTTGAATTGGCAATGTGAAAGAGAAAGATTTTTTAAATGAAAAAAGGACAGCTCAGCTGTCCTTAAGTATTTATATGAGATTCTTTACTCTATAGCATTGCGTTCAGAACGACACAATGTATTCGAATCAACAAATCAACTTTCCTTAGAATTGGTTTATCGTTTTACGGATAGCAACCAGTTTTTGCATCAGTCCTTCAAAATAGTCAAGGTGAAGCATGTTAGCACCGTCACTTTTTGCATTAGCCGGGTCAAAGTGCGTTTCGATAAAGATACCGTCAACACCTACAGCGATACCTGCTTTAGCGATGGTCTCAATCATATCAGGACGTCCTCCTGTAACACCAACAGTCTGGTTTGGCTGTTGTAATGAGTGTGTAACGTCAAGTACAGTAGTAGCGTATTGCTGCATAGTTGGAATACCTCGGTAGTCAACAATCATATCCTGATAACCGAACATAGTACCACGATCAGTAACCATTACATTCTCGTTGTTTGAATCCAATACCTTCTGAACCGCGTGTTTCATAGCTTCAGGACTCATGAACTGACCTTTTTTAAGGTTAACTGTTCTTCCTGTTTCAGCTGCAGCGACAACAAGATCGGTCTGGCGTACAAGGAAAGCAGGAATCTGAAGTACATCTACATATTGTGCAGCCATAGCAGCATCCTGTTCTGTGTGAATGTCAGTAACCGTTGGTACACCAAAAGTTTCAGATACTTTACGTAGAATCTTAAGGGCTTTTTCATCCCCAATACCTGTAAAGCTGTCTACACGTGAACGGTTAGCTTTTTTAAAAGATCCCTTAAAAACATAAGGAATTTGTAGTTTGCTGGTAACCTCTACGGTTTTTTCAGCTATGCGAAGCGCCATCTCTTCTCCTTCAATGGCACAAGGGCCAGCAAGAAGGAAAAAGTTACCGCTATCAGTATTTTTAATTTGTGGTATATTATTTAAGTTCATTGTTGTGTTATAATTTGGTGCAAAGATAACGATAAAAAGCCATTGCTGTATACAAAGACCATCGAGAGAATCTATGGTGCTATTGTTCGGATTGAGAATCCCTGAGGAGCGATTACTTTACCTTTTTCATACAGGTTTATGTAAATACGCTTAGGCTCATTTAATCCTTCCCAGCTTACTTCATAAACATCAAGTAATCCTGCTCCGGCATCAAATTTTTTGGTAGGGAAGGGGCAGCAGCTTTCTATTTTGGTATAGGATATCTTTTCTCCTTTTGGACCTGCAAGCGCACCAAAATAACGTTGCACACTTACTTCTCCGGTTGTTAAAGGAAGAAACCCAAGGTTCACAGGATAATCCTGATCATAACCATATTTTTTATCCTTGCTTATTTCAGAGAGAATAAAAGTCTTTTCCTTGCTTAATGCCGGCATTATAGCATTGTCGTCAATATTACGGATGGTGTTTCGTGTACTTACGCACGATGACGCAGTAAGTATCAGGGCTGTAAGGCCTATAAACAGTTGTTTTTTCATGGATGATTAATTGTTGATCAAAAATAGTAAATTTTGTCAGAAGTCCGAAGCCGGAAGTCCGATGTCAGGCATCGAGGTATTTGAGTTTTGGTGTTTGTAGTTTGGTGCTTGGATATGAATCGTTACTTTTGTGAAAAAATAAAACAACATGGAGAGTTTATATGGTACCTGGCCGTGGTATGTGTCGGGATTCCTTATCGGGACGGTAATGCTGGCGCTGCTGTATTTTGGGAAAACATTCGGAATGTCATCTAACCTGCGAACGATGTGTACCATGCTTGGTGCGGGTAAAACATCAGAGTTTTTCAGGTTTGACTGGAAAACACAACGCTGGAACCTTGTTGTTGTAGTGGGTGCGATGATAGGCGGGTACATTGCTGTAAACTTTTTAAGCGATCCTTCGCAAATGGTACAGATAAATCCTAAAACAGTAACAGAACTTCAGGCTATGCATATTGATGCTCCGGACGGGAAACTGCTTCCTGATGCGCTTACAAGTTCCGAAGCATTGCAATCGCCTAAAATATTAGGAATTCTGTTATTGGGCGGAATCCTTGTTGGTTTCGGTACACGCTATGCCGGAGGTTGTACTTCGGGACACGCTATTACCGGCTTGAGTAATCTGCAGATACCATCACTTATAGCTGTAATCGGATTTTTTATTGGTGGCCTTGTTATGTCATGGCTGCTGTTACCATTATTCTTTAATTAAGATCATCTCATGAAGTTTATAAAATTCTTACTTGTAGGTATAGTATTTGGCATAGTGCTAACCAAATCAGAAGCGGTATCATGGTATCGTATTTATGAGATGTTCCATTTCCAGTCGTTCCATATGTTCGGTATTATCATGACAGCTGTTGTAGTTGGAGTGATAG
>QFQM01000204.1 GCA_003243255.1 Flavobacterium psychrophilum
TGGTGCAGAATATTCACATGAAGGTGATTTTTGCACATTTGACTATATCATAAAGAAGCACAGCATTACGGATTCAGCTATTGATCAACTGGCAGTGATTGTTCGCGCAGCAGATACTGATAGTTTCGAGTTGGCTCCGCAAGCAGCCGGCCTTTGGGCTATCTCGGCCGGACTGTCCTACAACATCAAAGACGATCATGAACAACTCGTTATCGGGATGAAAATCTATGACGCACTCTACAGTTGGGCGAAGTACGTACAAAGCGAAAAACACAATTGGAACCCTACGCGCTAAAAACAATGACACCACAATACTCTTTAAAAGATTTAATCATTTACTTTTTAAAACTTGGAACATGGGGCTTCGGTGGCCCCGTTGCGCTGGTAGGTTACATGCACCGCGATCTGGTGGAAGATAAAAAGTGGATCAGCGAGGATGATTATAAAGAGGGACTGGCACTTTCGCAGTTAGCACCTGGCCCGTTAGCGGCTCAACTTTCAATTTATCTGGGCTATGTTCACTATAGTATTTTAGGAGCAACACTGGTTGGGATTGCTTTTGTACTGCCATCATTTTTGATGGTGCTTGGAATAGGATACGCTTATGTGTCCTATGGCGGACTGCCCTGGATGCAAGCTGTGTTTTACGGAGTTGGTTCTGCTGTGATTGGTATTATCGCTATCGGAAGTTACAAACTCACAACCAAAAGTATTGGGAAGGACAAATTACTTTGGGCAATCTTCATTGTCCTTGCTATCACAACTTTTATTACCGAAGAAGAAATACTTTGGGTAATCCTATTAGCAGGTGTTGCCGTATGGTTTGCAAAAGCTCCTCCCAAGTGGCTTAACTCCGGAGCCAATGGAATCTTCCCTGCAATCCTGGTTCAGCTTCAACCTATTGCCACAGAATCTAAACTTTGGGAAATAGCTTGGTTCTTTACTAAAGCGGGTGCATTTGTTTTTGGAAGTGGCCTTGCTATCGTTCCCTTCTTGTATGGTGGAGTTGTAAATGAATATGGTTGGCTTACAGAACAACAATTTTTAGATGCGGTGGCAGTAGCTATGATTACACCTGGCCCTGTTGTTATTACAGTGGGATTCATCGGCTACCTTGTAGCTGGTGTTCCTGGTGCTTGCGTTGCGGCATTGGCCACATTTGTACCATGTTATTTGTTCACGGTTATTCCTGCACCATATTTTAAAAAATATGGAAAGCATCCTGCGATAAAAGCATTTGTGGATGGAGTAACGGCAGCAGCTATCGGAGCCATTGCTGGAGCGGTACTGGTTTTAGGCAAACGAACTTTGATTGATATACCTACTGTTCTTATCGCATTATCCACGGCTGCAATTCTTTTTAAGTTTAAAAAACTTCAGGAACCCTATATCATATTGGCCGCAGCCCTGATCGGAGTTGTTCTGAAATTGATGCTATAAATCAAGTCGAGAGGGCAATCGTTTGATACTTTCAAACTCCACTTTTCCTCCATTATTGAATTGTACTTTAAGCGAAAAATTAGATGAAAATACTTTGGCTCGCAATCGGGTTGCTGACAGTGTCAACGGCAAACAGTCAGACCCTTCATGAGTTGCTTAAACAAGCCGAATCTAGTTACCCTTTATTAAAAGCCAAAGCCTTTGAAGTGCAGGCTGGTCAAAATAACGTGTCCTCGGTCAAGAATACTGCGCTCCCTTCTTTGGATGCAGCCTATCAGGTTAACTATGCCACCTATAACAATATTACTGGTATGGCAATGCCGCAATACTTCGTTCCTATTAGCGGCCCACCTTCATCTAATAATACTTCCAGCGGAGTGTTCGGAAGTGTTGGGAGTTTATTGTTGAAGTGGGAACCGTTTACGTTTGGTCAACGAAGCTCACGTATTGATCTTGCAAAAACGGGAGTCAGATATAACGAAGCCGATGCACGCAATGAAGTATTCAAATATCAGATAACATTCATTAATACATATCTCGATGTGTTAATGGCGCACGAACTGCTTAAAGTGTATACTAAGAACCTGGAACGTTCGAAAGAAAATTTAAAAGTGGTGCGCACCCTTACCATAAGTGGATTACATCCAGGTGTGGACACTGCTCTGTTTAATGGTGAACTATCACGCGCCAAAATTGAATTACTTAATCATCAGAAATATCTTGAAACACAACAAGCTTCTTTGTCGGAATTGCTGGCCAGTGATGAAGCAATCTACACTCCCGATAGTAGTTACTTTCATGCACTGCCCTCAGATCCTTCTGACACGGTATCATCCAATCACCCCTTACTAACGCTTTCAGAAAGTAAACTCCTGAATCAACGTCAGCAGCAAACTTCAATCAGGCGAACGCTTAATCCTAATTTTTCGGTATGGGCTACCGGCTATGCCCGTGGCTCTGGTATTCGATATGACGGGGTAGTTAATTCAAGTGATGGCCTGTCATTCACCAGGTATAATTATGGAGTTGGCCTTCAGCTTAGTGTTCCGCTCTTACGATTTATTGAAGTACGACCACAGCTTAATCAACAAAGTGCATTGATCAGTGCCCAGGAAGAACGACTCAATCAGGTAAAACTTGAATTGGATAAGCAAAACAAAGTTGCCGAACTGACTTTTCGAAATGCATTGGAAGTCGCCAAGGAAAGCCCTGTGTTATATAAGTCCGCTGAATTTTCATTCCGTGCATTATCAACTCGTTACAATTCAGGACTTACCAATTATGCTGATCTTATTCAATCGCAATACGGTTTAGTAAAAGCTGAAACGGAGTTGAAGAAATCCTATCTGGAAGCATGGAAGGCACTGCTTTATAAGGCAGCAGTTCAGGGAGACATTGGTATATTTTTAAATCAAGTTAAGTAAGCGGTATGAACTTAATACAAGGTGCTTTACGCAAACCCATCACGGTAATTGTAGCGATTATTGCCATACTCATTTTCTCTTCGGTCGCTATACGCAATTCGAAGATTGATATTTTTCCTACGTTAGGCCTTCCCACTATTTATGTTGCTCAAACGTACGGTGGACTTTCACCGCAGCAAATGGAGGGATTTATCACTTCTTATTATGAGTATCACTTTCTATACATCACGGGAATTAAGTTCGTAGAAAGTAAATCGGTTCAGGGAGTCACTCTTATTAAGCTGCAATTTCATGAAGGAACAGATATGGCAACGGCAATGGCTGAAACGGTGTCGTATGTAAATCGATCAAGATCATTTATGCCTCCTGGCACATTGCCTCCTTTTGTCATGCGCTATGATGCAGGTTCTGTTCCTGTTGGCCAATTGGTATTTAGCAGTGAAACTAAATCATTGAGCGAGATTCAGGATTTGGCTTTGTTTAAAGTACGTCCCATGTTTGCTTCATTACCGGGTGTATCAGCACCACCTCCTTTGGGTGGAAATCAACGAACGGTTCTAGTAAAAGCTGATCCGGAAAGAATGCGAAGCTATGGCCTTACACCTGATGATCTTGTTACTGCTATTGCAAAGAATAATTCGATCTCGCCTGCGGGCAATATCCGTGTCGGGGATTTTTCTTTAATAACACCTTCCAACAGTGTTGTTGATAATTTCAAAGAGCTTGAATCCATTGCACTCAAGTCAGGAACAGGTGCTTCCATTTATGTTCGGGATGTAGCCAGTGTTGACAACGGAGCGGATGTTACATCGGGCTACGCACTGATCAATGGAAAACGTTCGGTATATATTCCTGTTACGAAAAGAGCGGATGCTTCAACATGGGATGTAGTACAAAATATTAAGAAGGCATTGCCGGAAATGCAAGCAGCGGTTCCCGATGATATTAAAGTATCGTATGAACTCGATCAATCCGGTTATGTTATCAATTCGCTCCGGAGCCTTTTGTTTGAAGGAGGATTAGGCGCCATCCTTACGGGACTCATGGTGCTCTTGTTTTTAGGTGACAGACGCAGTGCAATTATCGTGGTACTGACCATACCACTTGCTTTACTTTCAGCAGTGGTATTTCTTTATCTGTTTGGTCAGTCCATCAACATCATGACGTTGGGAGGTCTTGCACTTGCTGTAGGTATTCTTGTAGACGAGGCTACCGTTACGGTTGAAAATATTCACCATCATCAGGAGAAAGGGAAGTCAAAAGCAAGAGCAATCATTGATGCGTGTAAAGAAATAGCATTGCCTAAGTTCCTAATCCTGTTAAGCATCCTGGCAGTATTCGTGCCTTCGCTATTTATGTCGGGTGTACCCAAAGCCATGTTCCTTCCGCTTTCACTTGCCGTAGGCTTCGCAATGATCGCTTCGTTTTTGCTATCACAGACTTTTGTACCTGTTGTTTCCAACTGGCTATTAAAAGAAGGTGTAGGCACAAGTAGTAAAAGGTTTGAGCGATTTAAAGAATGGTACACTAACTATTCCTACAAGCAATATGCCCGTTCAAGAATTTTCGCACCATTGTTTTTAATTTTTGCCTTAATAGTTGCCCTGGTGTGTTATCGGTTTATTGGTACAGAGATATTTCCGAAGGTTGATGCCGGTCAATTTCAGGTTCGCCTACGGCTGCCAACCGGTACACGTATTGAACGAACAGAAACCGCTACAAAGGATGTATTAAAGATCATTGACAAGATAGCAGGGAAGGACAACATTGAAATAACTTCTTCTTTTGCTGGTCTTCAACCACAGACGTATGCCATCAATTCGATTTTCTTATGGACAAGCGGACCCCATGAGGCATTGATGAAAGTAAAATTTAAAAATAACTCTGGGATTCGGCTGGAGAAATTCAAGGAACAGCTTCGCGATAGTATAAAAAAAGAAATGCCTTCAGCACTTATCTCGTTTGAACCTGCCGACCTGGTTGATCAGGTGATGAGCCTTGGAACGAATACACCACTTGAAATTGCTGTACAAGGAAAGAACCTGGCACAAGGGCGTGAGTACGCAGAGAAAGTTAAAAAACAATTGGAGAAGATTTCATATTTGAGAGATGTGCAGTATGGGCTTCCTTTGGATTATCCAAGTCTTCAGATAAATTACGATCGTGTGCGAGCTGGACAGATGGGTGTATCGGTTGAGCAGGCTGCGAAATCGGTATTGGCAGGAACATCCTCAAGTCGTCTAACACAACCTGTTTACTGGCTGGATAAAGCTGCCGGAAATGCTTATCAGGTTCAGGTAGAATATCCGCAGTTCAGAATGAACAGCCCGGATCAGATTGAACAAATACCTATTGATGGAAAAGGTGATCAAAACATTTATCTGCGTGACGTAGCAGACTGGAAGAAAATAAATACGGTGGGTGAATATGATCGCCTTAATCAACAACGCTATATTACCGTCACAGCTAATCTTAATAATAAAGATTTAGGTTCAGCTATTAAGGACGCGAATAAAGCGATAAAAAATATCGGGGGAATACCACATGGCATGAAAATCTACTTACGCGGCCAGTCTGAAATTCTGAATCAGACTATGAGTGAGTTAGGAATTGGGTTGATACTTGCCATTGTTATTATTTTCTTATTGCTGGCCACTAACTTTCAATCCTTTAACCTTTCATGGTCGATACTCTCAACCGTTCCGGCAGTAATAGCAGGATCATTTCTTTTGCTGTTATTGACAGGTAAGACACTGAATATTCAATCGTTTATGGGAACGATCATGGCAATAGGTGTTTCAGTATCCAATGCAATACTCCTGATCACTAACGCAGAATATCTACGAAAACAAAATGTACTGAACATAAACGTAGGATTGGAAGCAGCCAAGAATCGACTACGTCCTATCCTGATGACAAGTATTGCCATGATCGCAGGTATGATTCCAATGGCGATCGGATTTGGTGAAGGCGCTGAACAAACCGCTCCATTGGGTATCGCTGTGATTGGAGGCTTACTCTTTTCAACAATAACTACGTTGTTCATTTTACCAGTGGTGTACAGCAGAGGAACAGGAAAGAAACAGTATGTCAGTGCATCTCTTGATCCGGATGATGAGGCAAGTAAAAACTTTGGTCAATAATATAACTTCAATTGAATAGATACATGAAATCTCTTATGATCATTTCGCTTTCCGGTTTACTACTCATCGCTTGCAATAAACAACATGAAGATCATACTACGTCAGGCGAAACAAAAAAAGTAGACACACTAAAAGTGTTTTCTTTAAAAAAAGGAAAAGTGGAGAAACAAACTTCATTGCCGGGCGAGCTTCTTGCATTTGAGCACGTTGAGATTCATCCGAAAGTAACAGGATACATCAAGCAGTTAAAGGTTGATATTGGATCAGTTGTGAAGAAGGGACAAATTCTTGCCGTGATTGATGCTCCTGAGATTCAATCCAGACTTGGTGAAGCCAATGGAAAACTTCAGGCTTCAAAAGCAAAATTCCAAACCAGCCTGGATACCTACAACCGCATTAAAGATGCAGCTAAAACAGAAGGTGTAGTTTCTCCAAACGAATTACAAAAAGCAAAGAACCAAATGTTAACAGACAGTGCAGACTACAACGCTGCACGATATTCAGTCGCATCGTATCAGCAGGTTGGTAACTACCTTGCTATCACAGCCCCTTTCAATGGAATCATTACACAACGAAATGTAAATGAAGGAGCTTATGTTGGATCACCAAATGAAAAACCTATTCTCGTGATTGAGGATAATTCAAAGTTGAGATTACGCGTTGCTGTTCCGGAAGCTTTGACAGGAGTATCTTTGAAAGACAATAAAGTAAAGTTCTCAGCCAAAAGTAATCCTAATCAATTATTCGATGCGTTGCTGATGCGAAAGGCAGGAAGTATTGACGCAAATACAAGAACAGAGATTTGGGAGTTTGAAGTTAGGAATGAAAAAGGCAACCTGAAGCCAGGGTCATTTACCAATGTGGTGATGAATATTTTTCGCGCTGAAGATTCATATCTCGTTCCGTTCTCTACCGTAGTAACAACCCATGAAAAGAAGTTTGTGATAAAAGTAACAAATGACTCTACATACTGGGTTGACGTTTCGCAGGGCTTAAACCTGTCTGATAAAACGGAAATCTTCGGAAGCCTGAAAGAGGGTGATACCTTGGTAGTGAAAGGCAATGAAGAATTCAAGGCGAAAGAAAGAGTAGTGGTTAAATTTGATAAATAACTCCTCTGATGAAAGTACTGATCGTAGAAGATGATATTGATCTGCAAGGTATCCTGATGGATTTCCTGTCAAAGGAGAAGTATGCTTTTGATGCGGTAAGTAGCTATAAGGAAGCTTCGGATAGAATTTCATTGTATAACTATGACTGTATTTTACTTGACATCAACTTACCGGATGCCAGTGGTTTCAAACTATTAGATGAATTGAAGGAAGTCAATAAAACCGAAGGCGTCATTATTATATCCGCCCGTGATTCCATTGATGATAAGATCAAAGGTCTTAATCTCGGTGCGGATGACTATCTGACCAAACCCTTTCATCTATCCGAATTGAATGCCCGCATTCAGGCGGTGATAAGAAGAAAAAAATTTGAAACAGGACGCAAAGTTCTATTTGGCAATATTGAAATTGATTTGCTTCAGATTGTTGTCAAAATTGACGGAAATCTTGTTAGCGTTACCAAGAAGGAATTTGACATACTT
>QFQM01000205.1 GCA_003243255.1 Flavobacterium psychrophilum
GTATTCCCATCGAGTGTTGCTAAAGTCATGAGATCAACGGAAGATGATCTTATACCAGCCGATTTTGTTAATCATGTTGGCTGCTTAAAAGGACTGTACGCTGAATTTGCAGCTGAATCCGTCATCTTCAATGAAGATACTTTGCTGGTTAAACTGACCAAGCCGGAAATTAAACTCCTTGCGGATAGGAACATACTTCACAAAGTAACTGATGATAAATACAGTTGGCATAAGTCGGAATACACAAGGCATCTCAGAAACGAAATATGTGCTTCAATTTGGATACTACTTTGCGACAATGAACTAGTTCCTGATTTGAATGACCGTATCAGGTATTATGCCGAGATAATCCAATTCTACGAAATTGATTATCCCGACCGATTAGCAAAATTCCTGCTGCCAGATAAAATAGAGAAACTACATGACGCTGCTCTTAATGTACTTTACTCCGAAGATGACTTGGTGGATGCCGGTGGTGAATTTAAAAAATCATGGCTTGATGCTCCCATCTATGCCCGAAAAAGCCTATTTGATGATGTGCCACTTATTTCATTAAGTAAAGAGTCAACTATTGAGTTGTTGGAAGAGATAGATTCCTTAGACCGCTGGTTTCAGGGAGTCTTAGAATTGGACGAGGCACGTGGTTTCTACCATATCCTTTTGCGTCTCATGATTCAAACAGATCAACATGCTCAACGATTAGATCAGCGATATCTAGGAGTTCAGAAAATTCTGAATGATCTGAGCCGTCCTTACTTGGTAAGCCATCTATTTTGGTATCTAAAAAGAGACTACCAATTTGTATTGCCTGTACTTCTGAATTCGAATAACCTTGCCCCGATTGTTTTTAAAGCAATTAACGAAATTGAGGTTAACGAAAAGGTATTGGTAAAGACTCTCGAAAACGAAACAGCCGATCAGGTTAGAAGTGCCATTCATAAACTGAAGTCGGAACTTTGGATGGACGCGTTTGATGGTTTCCTTCTGAAATTATCCGCAAGCCTTAATCCTGATGATGAGACTGTAAACTCATTGTTTCAAATTCTATGGAGCCAGGTAAAATTGTTTTTCAAACGGCCTACTAACTACGATCACGAAATTCACGCAGAGGAGCGGAAACGTTTTGAGTTTGCAATTAAGCGACTGTCGGAAATACGGCCTCACGGAAACTACCATGGCGGGGTAAAGCCCAGAATTTTTCCCAGGGTAGTAAGTGGGCTTTTCGTAGCACTGAAAAAGCAGAAAGAAGTCTCGCATTACGATTCGATCTATTTGAACCAGCCCGCGTTTGAGTTTGCTATTCAATTGCTTAAATTCTGTAACACTCCATTATTTAAAGGTGAGATTTCTAAGAATGAGTTAGATGCTCTAAAACTTTTACAAGATGACATCGCTGGCTATTTGTACGACCTTGTTCAGAAATATTTTACCTGCGAAGAAATTCCGGTCGTCAATTACATTACGGGTCTCACTGAGATGAAAAAGCCTAAATGGGGTAATTATCCATTTGGTTTTGAGATATTAGAATGGGGCTATTTCTTCACTCATATTCACATGATTGGTCAGTTAAGCACCTTCGTAAAATCAATTGAATTGCAGTTTCGCTTTGAAAAAAATCATGGGCAAGGAAGATACCATGATCTGAATATTGAGACCTATGAGAAAGCTAGACTGTTTCTTAAGTCGATTGCTTGTGCAATTATCCAAATAAAAGCATCTCCTTCAAACTTTGAAGTTCTTTCCATTAACATTAATGACCTTACAGACACGCTGTTTGAATTGCTAAAAAAGTACTCGATACGGTTCTCCGTTGATGATCTCCAACTTGATAGAATTAACGCGTTTGATGACAGATTCCACATGACTTATGACTTATACCATCAGAGTGTTTTGACAGTTGTTTTTAAAGCGATGAATAATCAACCCGAAGACTTGAAGGCTGAGTTCGTCCGGCAATACATTCAAGAAGATAAACATTTGCTTAGGCTCCTCGGCATAATAAATTTAATTGAAGGTAATGCTTCCAAGAAAATACTCTTTGAAGAATTGCAAACCGCATCAATTGAAGAGTTTATCAGCGCAAGTAGAGTTACTACAGAATGGCGGGAGGCCATGATCGAAGCGATTAACACGGATGAATTCTTCGAGTTTGCTTTACCCCTGTCGGAACGTTTAGAGGCTCATCTTAGCAATGTAAAACATCTGAATGAGAATGACAGCCATTTACTATTTGAAGTGAAACTATTACATGCCTTCAAGAGTAAGGACCTGGATAAACTAAATACTATCGCAGTACCAGTGAATAAGTACGTCAGCTCTAATCGCAATAGGCCGCTGATAGATATGAAACGGTTCTTTATTGGGCTGCACAAACTTTACAATACAAGAGAATATGACGATGCATTAAACATTTTTGAGGAACTCCATTCAAATGACGCTGCCAACGGAGAATACGCTTATAGACTTTTTCATGCAAGAACAATTCGTGCTAAGGCCAATCTGGACTCCGCAGAACTGAAACTGGCTATGGAGTTCTGGAAGGCTTTTTCCGAAAACCCAACAAATGAAGCAAGGAAAACTCTGCAGTCGCTTGATCACAATATTAAACACACTTCCATTCACTATTATCTGCACTTTGAAGAGTTTGCGAGTCTGGATACGGCCCTACAGCAGCTTCCATCTGCATACCTTTACGATTCTGAAATTGTGCAGGGCATATTTGACGCATACTTAAAAAGGAACCTCGATGAGTTGGCTTATAGTTACCTTTCACATGCCCGAAAATATTATGTTGAAAATAGACTGCCAGTGCCTACTTTAATTGAAACCTTGTTCAGTACAATTGATGACACCAAATTCATTAGCCGACTTAGAACATCGTTTTCAGAGATTCAGACCTTACCACCGGATAAATTCGTAAGAACAGTTCCTGGAAATCTGAACAATGGGAAAACAGTTGAAGAATTTATTCTAAATGAAATTGTAAGGGCAGGAAAAATCCTAATGGAAAAAGTAAGGGCACTCGACAAGGTGCCAATTGAAGATAAGTATAATGACCTATTACAATCTATTTTGCGATTCAGATTTCCTATATGGGGATGGACTATTCCGGATCAGGGCAGAGCCGGTGCATCAAGTACGGGTGGTAATGACTTAGGCTCAACTGATTTTACGATCCACTGCGCGGACGAGTGTATAGCCTTGATTGAAGCTATGGTTATAGAGGGTAAGGATAAGACCAAGACGGAGTACCATGTGCTTAAATGCAATAGCTACGTTAGTCACACCACGCGTTTTTATTTAGTATCCTACTTCAAGGGGAACTCTGATAAATTCATAATGACATGGGACTCATATCAACAAGACGTTCTTAGTGTCAACTTTGATGATAGCTTCAAACTTCTAAAGCCTGAGTTCAATGACATTAGTGCCTCACTAAGTGGTGCCCGAAACATTAAAGTTGGAAAAACAACGCATTCAAACGGGGTTATTTTCTTTCATATCTTTTTTAATATTTCCGGTAGCAAGGCCTGAATTGAATCGATTAAATAATTATGAATAGGAACTCTCTCAAAGTTGGCATTCTTGCATATGGTTCGCTCATTGATAATCCAGGTATCGAGCTTGGGCCATTGGTAGTTGATAGAATATCCTGCGAAACTCCGTTTAAAGTTGAGTTTGCAAGAATAAGCGCATCAAGGGATAATGCACCAACTCTTATTCCGGTTCTCGAAGGTGGCAAGTTTATCAAAGCCCAGATTCTTGTTCTAAATGAAGGGGTAGCAATAGAAAGTGCGAGGTCCATGTTATGGAGACGAGAGCGGCACATTGTCAATGTTTCGAAGAACTATTCACGCCCTCGAAATCCTGGCGTTAACACGGTGCTCGTGGAAGAAATTCATGACTTCCATGGCATCCCAAATGTTCTCTATACTTCTATTGGAAAAAATATTGAGCAACCCATCACACCAAAGTTATTGGCCGAGTATGCCATCGCGTCAATACGCGCAGGTGCCGGAGCAAAAGGACTTGATGGTATTCGATATCTACTTGCAGCAAAGCGGAATGGCATAATAACAGCGCATAGTGTGGCGTATGAAAATGTAATCCTTAAAATGACAAAATCCACTTCATTAGAGGAAGCAATACTGAATATTCGAAAAAATGTGGTCTGATCTGCTCTGAGAAATGAGAATCCTCGTAAGTGAAATGTTATCGTGAACGTTTTGACCAAATCTTAACATTAGTTGAAAACGCCTTTTTACCAATGAATATCTTACATAATAAACATCATCAAGATATGAAAAGCAATTCATTCCAGTCAAATTTGCCCATAATTGTGACCTTTGCTACGGTATTCTTTGCAATTGTAACGGGCTTATATTTTTTTAACTTCCACGGGGGAATGAGTGATAGTCCAGGTGATTGGGGCACTTTTGGAGATTATGTCGGTGGATTACTAAACCCTGTTCTAAGTTACCTTTCATTGATCGCACTTTTGATAACCATCAATCTCCAAATCAAGGAACTTGATGCCACAAGAACTGAACTGACCCACTCAAGAATGGCTCAGGAAGAACAAAGCAGGAACTTCAAAAAACAGCTTGACCTGTTGGAGAAGAAAGATAAAAGGGATCTCACATTTCAGATGCTTGAACGTTGGACCAACCAGCAGATGAGGACAAACAGGCTCACATCTTGGAACTACTTGATAGGGAAGTTCCCAGACATAGACAAACAATCCGATGTGTTCATAAACATATATCAGTTTAACAAAGACAGTGAAACGGCATTCGAAGCATTTTCAGAAGTAACTCAATTTTTTTCTGACTTGAATAAATTGATTTCACAGGAAATAGTCGACCTTCAACTTTGCCAAATCCTGTTTGCAGACTCTCTCGTGCCGTGGTTTATTTTTATTGACAGGCTTACATTCGATCGCTTTGAAGAAATCCTTGGCCGCAAATATAATGAGAAAGTGGAAAACTGGTATAAGGTTCGTGTTATGGGACTAAAAGATAAACTTGGAATCAACTCAAATTACGTATGAAGTAATACCTCGGTATTACCTTTCATTGTTAAGGATAACTTTGAAAACATTTAGTAGTCCATTAGGGAGTTTTTTTTGCTGCTCCAAAAATTGGGTTAAAATCTTAAAGCTCTCGGGACTAAGAACCTTTACCGCATGATCTAACAACTCCTTCAAATCGATATTGTTGTTAGGTGCTTTGGCCAATGAATGTTGCTCTTTGTCTGAAAAAAGTTTCGAAAAAAAAATACTTTGCCCAATATCTAAGTGAACTTCCATAATCAAATTATACTTTCCTCTTGTTAACGTGGGCTCTCTTTTTATTGAAATAATTTTACCTTTTCCCAAGGGGGTAAACTCAATGGGCTCATCCAATGAAAAGTCATCCAACTTTGGATCGTTGAGTTTCTTTAATCCGAGATTTGAAATCATAGGATTCTTAGTTGCTCTGTCTTCAGATATTTCCAGCAACCTGTTCGCAATCTGCTCAAGATAATCTGCGTCTTGGACATGCCTCCATCTATCAGGCACTACGCTACTTCCGTGTAACGCGCCAAGTAGCCCACCAGTGAACGAAGCGATACTGTCGGTATCCGTTCCAAGCGCATTTACCGATTCAATAATTCCTTTTGCGGGAGCTTCATGGAACTTTGCCGCAAAGAAGATACCGGCAACAACAGTTGCCGTTCCGGACCCTTTGGTCGAAGAATCAAGGCATCCGATTTTTCTGAGTGTCTCAATAGTACTTTGCCCATGTCGAATACTCTGGTAAATAGTGCGAAGGTAACTTTGAATTTCAATTAGAGTTTCTTCATAGACCTTCTCAAAACTATTTACCTTGGATTTATTCCAAAGTTTAAGCCATTCTTGGATTTCGGTTCTGTTGACAAAAGATAGACTAAGCTTATTAGGTAATTCTGAGCCAATCTGGGTAAGATAATTTTCCCATTGAAAGTCTTCAGGCCTGTAGACTATGATTTGATTCAGTGCGTAACCATACAGCATAGCGCCAAGAATTGCTCTTGGATGTCCGTGGGTCACTATGCTATTGCAAAATATCTCTTCCTTGATTTTCTCAATGTTTCCAAGGTTCGCCAAAGCAATTGGCAAAACCCTCATCGCAGCACCGTTTGCTCCGCTATCTTTATAATCCTGTAGTTCGCCATTTACTTTAAAATTATAAAAATTGGAATACCATGTTACGGATTTTCTCGCCACTTTATTTGCTGCTGTTTTTACCGTTCTTCCTCCTCCTCGGGCATAATCTAGCCAATTCACTAATTCACTTTTAGCGAAGTATTCGTTGTCAACACGTCCATCAGATTTTATACTTCTTGCAACTGACAAAAGTAATTGCGTATCGTCAGAATATGAGCCCTCAGCAATGGTATCAACAAAACCAAGAAATCGGCCACCAACATTTTTCTTCCAACTGTAAAACCGTTCAATTCTTTCAGTTTCATACTTCTCTCTTAATGAGTTGGGAGTCTTTTCAAATTCAGTTATCCATCCCAAGGCGTCACCGATTGCCGACAATTTTATGCTGCCTCTATACTTGGTTTCTGGTTTCATTACATTCTTGATTTTACAAACATTGATTGATCTACTACAAAATTACCTGTATCATATTGGTTTAGAGCCGCTTTTGCCGAAGCTAGTTCGGATTCATCGTAGAAACAGACCTGCATAATGTCCTTTATAGGAATTTCATCCCTGACCAAAACCTCTGCTTGCTCATCCGTGGGATACTTTGCTTTAAGGTTTTGCCGCTGAATGGTCCGCGAATTGTAGCTAGTCACAACTTTCACATTCGGTGAAAAGAGCATTCTAAATTTCTCTAAGTCGCCTGTCACCCCAACCACTCTCTTGTTGTGGTTATTGGCTGCGTTTGTCACCGAGAAGAGAGTATCATTTTGATAGATATATTTTGTATCTATTTTCAAAACGCACCAATTCATATGGGACATTGCTTGCGTTCGTTCTCTGAACCGATTGAACAGAAAACTATTTGGTGATGATATTGAAAGATTAATATAATTCTTGTCATCAAATCTTATGCTGTCTAGGAATTCGATAAAGTCCAGTGTGTCTCCAATGTCAAATTCTTCTAGGAGGGCTCTGGACATCACCTTGCCTTGTTCGAACATACTTAAAAGGTTAATGGTTGGAGTAAAATGAACAAGATGCTCAATACCTCTTTCTTTTATTTCTCTTTTGAAGTCCAGATGTTCAGGTTTTAGGGCCATTTGTATTTTAGACAGGAATATAGTTACCAACTTTTTCCACTAGCGCTTCATCAATTTCAGCGATGTATCTGGAGGGGTTGCCATTTGTCAGCAGATAAAGTCTATCGCGTGCTCGTGTCATTGCGGTATACAGAAGTCTCCTTTCTGTGGAAATGTGAACTTCATCGTCTTCATCATTGAAACCAGCCGGAAAAGGGATAACGTTATCATTTACGTCTGAAATAAAAACGGAATCAAACTCAAGACCTTTGACAGAAGACAAAGTGCATATTTTGACTTTTTCGTTATCAAAATCAAT
>QFQM01000206.1 GCA_003243255.1 Flavobacterium psychrophilum
ATGAAAGGGATAAGTTTTATAACGGTATTGTTGCTGCCAATGCAAGCCAAAAGAAGTTTTTGAAGGGTTGGCTTAACAGAAGCAAATATTTTAGAGATACAAAGATTTAAGCTGAAATTAATTATGGTTTTTTAAACTTAAAATTCATTGTCAGTCCAATTCTTTCATAATAAATCAATTTGTTACACTGGTAGGCTAAATGAATTATTTGTGACAGTTGACGATGACATTCCAATATCCAAGGACTTTGAAGGCTTTGCACAACTGCTAATGATGTTGAATCCTCTATGTTTAAAGGACTTTCAGGAAATTCATAATCTACAGGAACATACATAATATTTAAATCAGCTTCAACTTCATCAAAAGTTTGTTCTCCAAGTCCAATACTAAGTTCAAAGTTTGCATTTCCCACACTCAATCCCATAAGAAAACTATGATGAGGACAGAACATTGTGTCAGTCAAAATTAACGGATATAACATAATTTATTTATCGTAAAATGTAAATGTAAACTTTTTTACATCACACCCCTTTACAATTGACATTTCAATCCTATTCTTTCTGTATATGATAACAGGAACGATTTATATTGAGGGCGTAATTGGGGAAGATACTACTCTGATTGACGTTGTTAGACAGGTAAAGGCACAAAAGAATGCTACGGAATATCTTGTGAAAATTGATAGTGTTGGCGGTTATGTTGATGCTGGTTTCGCTATATATGATTATTTAAAAAACCTTGGTGTTCCTGTAAACACATATTCTACAAAAGCGTATTCTATTGCCAGTGTAATCTTCATGGCAGGACAAAGAAGAATCATTCCACAAGGCACTCCAAATGCCTTTATGATTCACTTACCTGCAATTAGTGGCTCTCATGGATTGCAAGGTACACACGACCAAATCACAGCCGATTTAAGCGAACTAAAGGCGGTTGAAGATAATCTGGTAAAGTTCTATTCCGAAGCCCTTAAACTACCAAAGAACACTGTTTTATCCCTTTTAAAGGATGAAACATTTTTGGATGCTGAAAAATGTCTTGAATTAGGTGTTGCTACGGAAATTCAGCCCCAACTACAGGCGGTGGCTATGATAAATAATGAGAAAAAAGAAGAGAGTTTAATGAACAAACTACAAAAAGAGGTTTCTGCCATTTACAACAAATTATTTGGTATCAAAAACGAGCTTATTCTTCAAGATGCGACAGCAGCAGAAATTGTATTCCCGGACTTGGAAGAGGGCGCAATGCCATCGGAGGGTGATAAGGCTACGATTGATGGAAAGCCAGCTGAGGGTGAGGTTCTGATGCCAGACGGTTCAAAGCTAGTATTTGAAGGCGGTCTTGTTAAACAGATTTTGCCAGCAGAACAGCCAGTTGAAGAAGAGGATGCACCAGCTGAAAATGCAGAAGATGATGAACTTCCAAATGAAGATGATGCAACAGAAGATAAGGATGCATTGATTGCTGAACTACAAGCTGAGAATGAAGCCTTAAAAGCAAAGATTGCAGAATTAGAGGGCAATGTTGAAGCAAGTGCAGAAGCTAATGAAGAGCAAGAGGATAAGATGATTGCAATCGTAGCAAAACTTATTGAGAAATCAGATGAACAGGAGGCAAAATACCAAGCTTTAGCAAAATCAATCGGGTCAAATTTTCAACCTACCAAAAAAGAAAATATATCAGCAGTTAAGGCCAGTAACGATAACATAAGCAGAGCATGGCAAATTCTTAACTCCTAAAATAACGAGATTATTAACCCTTAAATTTTAATGGCTTATAATGTAAATGCTCTAGCAGAGTATGTAAATGAACAAAGTTTTCCAATCTTAAGGAAAGCAATTATGGGGTCTAAAACAATTGACCTTTTTGAAAAACAAGTTGGTATCAAGCATTCAGCAGCACTAAATTTCATGGATGTTGATGCAGTATTCCAAAGCAATGCAGCTGGTGAAACAATCCAATCAATTGGAGATACCACATTCACACAAAGATTTATAACTGTAAATCCTGTAGCTGTAAGACAAGATTATGATGTTCGTTGGTTAAATGATAAATACCTTCAAACACAAGTGAAATCAGGTTCTGCCGATGATGAAATTCCTTTTGAAGCGGATTTAATTGGTAGGTTGGTTGAAAAAATCAACGAGTCCACTGAAATAGCTGTATGGCAAGGAGATGTTACGCTTACAGGTTCTTCTAACGTAAATAAAAATAAATTTAACGGTTTCATCAAGTTACTTGATGGTGAAGCAAGTGTTGTTAAAGTAACAGGTGCTACAATTACGGCTGCAAATGTAATAGCACAGGTAGATTTAATCTATACAAAAATACCTGTTGAACTTTATGACAAGGCAGATACTGCAATTTATATGGGTATGGACACTTATGTAATGTATACTCAAGCTCTTAAAAATGCAAATATGTTCCATTATTCAGTTGATGGAGGTGATACATTCGTGGTGCCAGGAACTAATACAAAAGTTTACGCTCTTAATGGTTTAAATGGAACTGGTAGAATTTATGCAGGTCAAACATCAAACTTTGTGACTGGTCACGATTTACTTGGAGAGGAAGATAACGCAACAGCTGGTTACATATTTGAATCTGAAAAGGTGAAAGTAAAAATTGCTTTCAAAATGGGTGTTCAAGTTAAGTTCCCAAGTCAAATTGTTACTTATAAAGCAGCATAATAATACAGTTAGGAATCTGGGGCTTCATTGTCCCAGCCTTTCTAACGTTAGAAAATAACATTAAGAAAATACATAATTTATAATGAGTTGTTCAACAAAGATGTCAGGTAATATCAATTATGATTGTACACCTTCAAAGAGGGCTAAAGCAGGTCTTGAACAAAAGGCGGTAATCATCAATAAGAGTGATATAGACATGACAGCACTGACAATGAGCGGTGCATTAGTTACAAACCTTTCGTTGTTATCTGGTTCAACTGGATACAGTGTTGAAACTATCAAGCAATTACACAATACCGCTGCTGCTTTTACTGCTAATGATGCTGGTGCTGATACGTTCGCGCAATCATATGTTGGTCGTATCTGGGGGCAAGGTGTTCAGGATGCTGAAAGAGCAAGAGAACTTAAAGATGGTGAGTTTGTTGTGGTGGTTCAAACAAAGTGGGGTGCTGGCACAAATGAGGCATTTAAAGTATATGGTCTTGAAAACGGACTAAGAATGACAGAAGCAACCTTTACATCTATCGAAAATGAAGGTGCATTGCTTTTCACTCTTTCTAGCCTTGAAGGTTATCAGGAAACATATCCTTATCAAATATGGAATGAAGGTACTTATGCTGAGAACAAGGCAAAATTTGATGCCTTATTTGCATAATTAGATACATAACAAAAAAACAAAAGAAGGTTGGTGGACGGTAAAAGTTACCAACCTTTTTTTATTCTAACATTAGAAAAAGATGGCGTGCAACGGATGCAAGAAAGATAAAAAAGAAACACCTATCACAGAGCCTATAAATAATGTGGTTTCAGAATCAGCTTACGAGTTAAGAAGTGGAATCACCTATGACCAGCTCGGAATGAAGAACCCTTCTGATAGGCAAATACAAAAGTTTTTAGAAGCTAATCCGAACAGGAAAAGCCTTTTCAAAACAATACCAAATAAGGCAGATGATGCCAGCAAGATAACAAGAAGCAAATAATGGCTAGAATAAAGCTTATCGATGCAGATAATAGACTTTCCATAAAATACAATAAGATTGATGGAATTTACGCAAATGGCGACGATAATGCCTATCCTCAGCTGATTAAAAGCCTTGTAGGCGCATCTGTTACCGCAAAGCAGTGTACTGATATTAATTCAAAATATATCAGCGGTAAAGGCTTTAAATTCACTGATTCTGTTACCAAGAAAAGCAGCTTGATAGTAAACAAAGATGGTATGACCATCAACCAATTGCTAAGGGTTGTATCAAAGGAATTTGCTGACCAGAATAATATCTGGCTTCATGTGAATTACAATGCGTTGTATGAGATTATAAGTGTTGCCTTATTACCTTCAACCGATGTGAGGATTGGAACTAGTGACAGTAAAGGCTACAGCGGTAAGCTGGCCGTTTATAATAACTGGGATAAGAGCAAGAGCAAGACTATTAAGAAATCAGATTTTCAGCTCATTGATAGATTTAATCCAAACCCCGCGATAATAGAGGCTCAGGTTGAAAAAGCAGGTGGCTGGAATTCCTATAAAGGCCAGATTCTCCATGTGAATGCTGATTTTACCGATACTTATTCTTTGTCAGACGGTGATTGTGTTATTAAAGACATGAATACAGAAAATGAGGTTGCTGATATCAAAAATGCGGTACTTAGAAAAGGGCTTTTCGGTTCAAAAGTATTTATCACAAGACCTTTTGAAGATGCCTACGCAAGAAGTGCTTTTGAGAAAACACTTAAAGACCTTAAAGGAGCTGAAAACAGCTCTGGAATTCTTTTACTTGAAGCTAGTGAAGCTACAGACGATATTACAAAGGAGCTGAGCGTTCAAAATGTTGATACCAATATTGACATTGATATGATTGAAAAGACCGCTGACAGGGTTAGAATCAACATAATAAATGCTTTTGGAGTTCCTTCAATACTTGTGAATAACAACAATGATGGTTCAATTTTCGGTCAGAGTGGTGAACTAATCAAACAGGCCAAAAAGATGCACTGGGAAAACAAGGAAGAGGAAAGAGCGATTATTCAGGAAGCCTTTGAAAGAATCTTTTCATTGTGGCACGAGCCAATCAACCCATCTGGTGATTGGTCAATAACACCAATCATAAATTTAAAAGATGAACAAACTATTAACGATACAGGAGCTTAAGCAGTACAAGGATATTGGAAGCAAGACAGGAAAGACCGACACCGATAAAATTGAGCCGATAGTTTACATGGCTCAATCGGTTGACCTGAAAGACTACTTGGGAACTGCTTTCTACATGGACGTAATTAACAATCAGGAAAGTACAAACTACCAGCTCTTAATGACAGGTGGAACATTTACAGTTAATGAGGTTACATACTACATGGACGGGGTTAAAGCACTGCTTGCAGACCTGTTTATGAGCCGTTTTATCTTGCAAGTAAATACGAATATAACGCCATTTGGAGCAACAACAAAACGGGCTACTGATTCGGATGCTACAGACAGGAACACTTTGAAAGATATTTCATTTCAACAGAAGGAAATGGCAGCTTCAAAATGGGAAATCATAAAGCTATATCTGGATAACAACAAAACATTGTTCCCGATATACGGCAAAAATAACGCTTGCGCGGTTATCAACGCAGCAGGTGAAAGAAGAAGATTCAGTGTAATTAAGTAATGATAATTATAAACACATTAGATAGCACAGCGTTCTCACTTAACGGAACTCGTTATGTGAAAAACTTTTATGCAATGCCAGCAGGTCAAACGCATATCGCTATCTATAACAGCTACGATACCAAGTTACAAATACTTCCGTCAACGCACTACACAGAAGTAAGAGTTGATGGTAATACTTACGGTTCACAGGCATTGCTTATCAATGCGCTAGCAAATGTACTATTTAATAAGGGTGCTTCAAGTTCGGCAATCAACCAGAATAACGTTGCGGTATTCAACACGAGCATCCAGTACGCATTTACAACACAAAGTAACACACTTACAGCAAACGAGGTTTCTGCAAAAATAAATCTGACTTATGCTTTTGGTGTAAGTGAGGTTCAAACGCCTTATATATTCCAGTTCGTAAGACCCGCTCAACAGCAGGGTAGCGATACACCTATACAAAAGCTTTATAAATGGATTTTCACGGGTGGCAAAGGGTCATATGGCCTATTACAAACACCAACAAGCGCAAGTCAATTTAAGCTTCTTGTGGAATCAGTTTTGAATCCTGATGATGTTACCAATGATGATACCGCTGTGATTACTTATTTAGGTGAGATTCCTGATGGTGATTACATTGCTGTAGCAAATGAAGCAGAGCATGATTTTTTCAACACGGAATATACATATTATTTTTCTTATGCCACTAGTGGCGTGCTTTATTACGTTGTGTTTGTGGGTGAGCCAGGTCTCTATGGTGGAGACAATCAACAGTTCATTGAAAGCGACTTCATTGATAGTACAAATAGCGATGCGCTGCCATACATTCCGACTTTACAAGAGATAATTACACAAGGCAGTACAGCCACTACAAGCAATAATATAAGTTTTAATACAACAGGAGCAGGAAAGCTATTATATGATGGTTCAGAAGTACTTACAATAGTTAATTGCCAGCCAAAGTTCGATACAAAAGCTGATTTAGTTGATGGTAAAATACCGTCAAGCCAACTACCAGCTTATGTCGATGATGTCTTAGAATTTACAAACTTATCTTCATTCCCTGTAACGGGTGAAAGTGGTAAAATCTATATTGCTCAAGATTCTAATCTAGCTTACAGATGGAGCGGTTCGGTCTATGCTGTAATCAGCCCAAGTCTTGCTTTAGGTGAAACTTCTTCTACAGCATATAGGGGTGATAGAGGTAAGATAGCCTATGACCATTCACAAGTAACAGGTAATCCTCATGGAACAACTAAAGGTGATGTTGGTCTTGGAAACGTTGATAATACAAGTGATATGAATAAACCTGTTTCAACAGCTGTACAAAATGCATTAAACATTAAAGCAAATGATTCAGATGTCTTACATAAGACAGGAAATGAAAATTTCACAGGAATAAAATCTTTGTCTAATGGAGGTATTGCTTTTGCCTCAGATAATGCATATTTAGCTTGGAGCAATAACTTTGTTCTTAGGCATGATACTACACTTGGGGGACTTAATCTATTGCATAATGGCGTTGCTGACGGGGTGGTTTTTGTAAAAGATAACCACAATGTTGGAATCGGCACAACAAACCCTTCTGTCAAATTACACGTTTCGGGTACTATTTTGTCTGAAAACATAGGCGATGCAACCAAAGGCTATGTGGGTTTATTCCCCACTTCAAACCCTGGCGTTGTTATAGCATCTAAAGCAGACAGCTCGTTCCCAATAATACAGTTAGTAGATAATCAAAGGGGTGGTAAGGACTGGAACATTGAAAATGGAAGAAGTGGCGTTGGAGATTTAGGTTTCTATAACAATGAGACCTCACAAACTGTTACATTTAAGAGTAGTGGTGCGGTTGGAATAGGAACTACAACGCCATCATATAAACTTGATGTTGCTGGTAATGCAAGATTTACAAGTACACTAAGGTCAGAAACTGCAATCGATGTTGCGAGTACAAGTAGTATTGGTTTCAACTCAAATACTTGGACGCTTAACCATGATGGCAGCGGATTAAATTTTACCAGACAAGGTGTAGAGTCTGGAGTTTTATATTTGAAAGACAATACTAATCTTGGTATTGGTATTACTAACCCTTTATCTAAATTGGATGTTAATGGAAGTATTAGAATTAATGATGCATTTAGAATCAAAAGAAATTCAATAAATGAAACTTGGGATGCTAAAATTGATGATAATGGTAGTTACACAATA
>QFQM01000207.1 GCA_003243255.1 Flavobacterium psychrophilum
GTGTGGTGAAATTGGTAGACACGCCAGACTTAGGATCTGGTGCCTCACGGTGTGAAGGTTCGAGTCCTTTCACCCGCACTATAAGTTAAATGCCTTCAAAATCACTGATATTGAAGGCATTTTTTTGTTCGAGATTATCTATTTTGCTCCTAGATTCCTTAATTATAAAGTATATTTGGTTCGAGTACCATGGAATTTGTGTGCACTGTCCCTAAATTATACTTTATTTATTTTCATCAATCGCAAGAGGCGGATTGTATTAGTTTAAATTCCTAAATTCATTTGGATTAACATAAACCCAAAGTACATCAAAAGTTGATTTATAGCTTGGACGAAGGCAGCTCCCAAAATTAACGTAGTTTTGCCAAAATGGCCATGGATATATTAGCCTAAATTGGCTGGCATCATTTGAAATGTAATTCTTCAATTTTTTTAAAATGTTACATTATGAAATATCAAACAAAACTCAACTCAACCAGACAAATTGAAATTGCCGATCGGTTTTTGCTGGTTTTAGATAAACATTTGATGGAACTGAAAACTGGACAGGTCGAAAAATCCCTTGAATTAAATGAGATTGCAGAACAGTTATTTCTTACTCCTAATCATGTAAGTGACGTTGTATATATGGTATTTGGTAAATCGCCCTGCGTGATATATGAGCAAAAATTGGTGGAAATTTCCAAAGAGATGCTTGAACACTCAGCACAACCAATCAGTGAAATAGCAAGAACACTAGATTATGATGCTTCAAATTTTACAAAATTCTTTAAACGCTTTACCGGGCAAACTCCCAGTCAATATCGGAGGTCAAAAACAGAAGACATCACCATTTAAACAGAAGACATCACCATTTTTTCGATAGCATCTTAGCTAACTTGCAGTATATTAATAAAATAATTCATTATGGCGAATTCAAAAAATCAGGATGAGTACACTTTATCAATTGCAAGTGTATCTCAAAAAGTTCAAGTGCCAATCGAAGTCGCATTCGAATACATTGTTCCAATCCCATTGAGCCTTATTTTTAAAGGTAACCAAAGCGTTCCTGCAATTGTAAAAACGGATGAGCAAGCGAAATGGATAACACCAGGACTATCCAGGACCGTAACATGGGCGGATGGAAACACAGCTCAAGAAACGTTGCTAACAGTGGAAACTCCTCGCACATTTTCTTACAGAATTCAAAATTTCACTTCAAATTTGAAAAATTTGATTGATAAAATCCAGGGCGAATGGATTTTTACAGAAACCGAAGATGGAGGTGTTCAAATAGACTGGAAATACGTGATGTATCCATTCAATGATGAGGCAAAAAATACTATCGACGAAAACGTGCTAGGAGGTTTCCAAAGTGTATTGGAAGATGCTATAGCAATTATAAAAGCGAATTTAGAATCTGGGAAAATCGATTATTAATATCCTTGTAGTTTCAAAATAGGTAAATCTGCTGCATTAATTTTTAGTAGATTTACCTTTCTACAAACGAGATTGTAATAAGTTTATAATGCTTTATAACCTTGCAAGTTCCTTTGGGCTGATTGTATATGTGTTTGGAGGATTTGATACACCGTCCAGATTTGCGTTACTGTTATCTTCTTATTCTAATCCTTTGTTCTTCTATCTGAAACCGAAGATTGCAAGTGATTGATATTAAATTACAAGCTAATCTGTTGTAAATTTTTAACTTTTATGAGTGTTCTTAATGTATCATCGATTCAATAACTAGAATGTAGAGATATGGCAGAATAGCTAAGTCTTTCAAAAAAAAGTTTCGAATTCCATACATCACCCGCACAGCTTAAAAGCCCCTGTTGTCTCAGGGGCTTTTTTATTTTCTTCTATTTTGGCTTTGACTTATTGCTTTACAAGCTTTTTGCTGAATACATTGTTGCTTTCATCTATAACTGAAAGGATATAAATCCCATCCTGAAGTCTGGAAATATCAATTATTTCCTGTGTAGGGTCAATCATAGCAATGTTTCTACCGTTTAGGTCATTTATGGTTACTGATTTTATATTTAAATCTTCGATACCCTGAAGCACTATCATATCATCAGCCGGATTGGGATACATTTTGATGAGATCCTCATCGAAGTTAGCATTGCCTGCTGTGTTTCCAGTCTCACCTGCGTTTAGCGGGGTGTTCGGAGTACTTTGGTAAGCATATGATTTTACAGTGAAAAGGAAATTGTCTTCAAACGATACAAGGATCCAGCCGTAATGTACATTGCCGTTAATGGTAAACTTTGTGCCGACGTAACGATCTCCCAGCCCCTGGAAGTTGCTGTCGAACGAATCTCCAATGAAAGGTTCGGGGTAAGTGTTGCCCCAGTCCGAATCGCTGCTGATAGCATCATTTAAATTCATGGGCTCAACATAGGTTTCCATAGACGTAGAGCCTTCTTTTCTGTTGATTTGATTGTCATCGTTATTTGCAAAAGTAATATGGAGAAACCACATGCCACCATTGAAAGCGTCCCATCTGAAGTTGTATTCTTCAGTTCCATCGTTATTGAAGTCGATGGAGACAAATTCACTTACGTTTGGTGCTTCGACAGTCGCGGAAACATCGGTTATGTCTGTATAGACAATCTGGCTCGTTGCGGCAATAGACATCAGGGCCACTGCTGCGGATAAAATAATTTTTTTCATTTTTTAATATTTAGTTTAAGTTGGGTCTAAAGTATTAATAATGAATTAATTAAAATTATGTTAGTAGAATTTTATTTGTTAAATTTTTAATGTTTTATCAGGAATTTTGTGATAGTGTTTTACTGTCATTCCTTTGTTTTGTATTTTTCAGCTAATAATCTTAATAAGTATGAATGCTTTTCTCTTTGCCTGGAATCCTGATAAATGGGCGTGGCCCGATCTTGAGCAGGATGTAAAAGACCTTGCTGAAACAGGTATATTCGTTGATGCCTGGAGCTGTTCCAGCCACAAGGCTGTGCGCGAAGGAGACAGGGCCTACCTGATAAAACTGGGTAAAGAACCCAAAGGTATTATGGGGTCGGGTTATATTTCGTCGGAACCCTTTATGGGAGAAAATCATCGCGGACAGCCAAGAATGCGTATCCTTATAAATTTTGAAAGATTGCTTGATCCCTACCATGAAGAGATACTTTCGCTTGATGTGCTAAAATCGGGTGCGCTTGCGGCACAACACTGGTCTACGCAATCGTCGGGCATTAAGATAAAACCCGAAGTAGCTGATGAGCTCGATCAGGTATGGCAGGATTTTCTAAAGGATAAGCGCAGGGGTTAGGCCATTGCTGCTGCCTGTACAATTTGCTTTCGGTACTGACCCGGACTTACGCCATTTTGGTTCCTGAAAAACTTATTGAAATGGCTTTCGTCGGTAAATCCGAATTCTTCTGCAATCTCATTAATCCTTTTATCGCTGAATTTTAGGCGTGCTTCTATCAGTTTAGTACGATGTCGGGCAATGTATTGCTGTATGGTTTCCTGGGTATGCTTTTTAAAGTATTTGCCCAGATAGGTTTCCGATATGCCAAAATGAGAGCTCATAACCTCAGTTCGAAGTTCTTCCGGAGAATATATATTCTTTTGAATGTAGTTTACAATATTCATTGCCTTTTCGTCTGTTTTCTGATCGATTCCGGCAGGGAGGTATTTGGCAATATTTCTTGCCACAACTACTATAAGTGTGTTTACAAGCTGTTGAATCAGCTCCTTATTATAAACATCCAGATTTACATATTCGCGTATTATTGCTTCAGTAATGGGCTTAACCAGTGTTTTGTCGGTTAAGTTTTTTAGTATACAGCCCGGCTGATGGTTGGCATTACTCAATATATATTCCAGTCTTTCCACATCATCAGGCTGAAATGCTTTTGACTTTATATAAATGTCGTTAAAGCGAAGGAAAAAAAACTCTGTAGTGGTTTTAATGTCAAAAGAGTGGCAATCTTCGGGTGTTATCAGGAACATGTGCCCTGCATGGTAGTCAAATTTATTCTCGTTGATACATTGCACGCCCGTTCCGGACAATATATACACCAGTTCAAAGAACATATGCTTATGTTCTCCTTTTGGGCACTCGTCCAGTTTTTTATAGATAATCTCAAACGGTTGGTATAAATGTTCTTTATGCATGGCGCAAAATTACATAAAAAAGGAAAATATATACTGTTAAAACTTATTTATGTGGTATAATTTTGCTTCAATAAATTAAAAACAAATCATGAAAGCAATAGTTTTAAACGAATTTGGAGGTGTAGAAAACCTTAAATACACAGAAACAGAAAAACCTGTTATTGGTCCGGATGAGGTATTGGTGCAGGTAAAAGCCATAAGTATCAATCCGGTTGAAGCGAAAACCAGGGCAGGAAAAGGAATCGCCGGAAGGATAAAAGATCAGATGCCGCTGATACTTGGGTGGGATATATCGGGTATAATAACTGAAGTTGGCGCATCAGTAACCAAATTCAAAGTGGGAGATGCTGTGTTTGGTATGGTGAACTTTCCGGGGCATGGCAAGGCTTATGCCGAATATGTTGCTGCACCGCAGGACCAGTTGGCACTGAAACCTGAAAATATATCACATACCGACGCGGCAGCGGCCACTCTGGCGGCATTAACCTCATGGCAGTCTATAACACAATTGGGGAATCTTAAACCGGGCAGCAGGATACTTATTCACTCAGCTGCGGGCGGGGTAGGCCATTATGCTGTACAGATCGCAAAAAACCTGGGAGCCTATGTTATAGGGACTTCTTCTGCTGAGAATAAAGATTTTGTACTGGCATTGGGCGCCGATGAGCATGTCGATTACAGATCACAGCGTTTTGAAGATGTGGTAAAAGATATCGACTTTGTGTATGATACTATCGGAGAAGATAACATAGATCGTTCGCTTAAAGTGATTAAGCCGGGCGGTGGTATTGTTAGTTTGCCGTCTGGCCTGAATGTTGAAGTTGCCGAAAAAGCAAAAGAGCTGGGTATAAACGGTTACCGTTTTATGGTGTCTTCAAACGGAAAGGATATGGAAGAAATAGCAGCTCAACTTGAAAAAGGGCAGCTTAGATCACATGTGTCTAAAATATTTCCTTTTGATGAAATGGCAGCAGCGCATCTGCAAATTGAAAGCGGAAGGACATTGGGTAAAATAGTAGTAACATTATAATCGACATCATGAAAAATATAGCATCATTAATAGCATTGTTTACGATTGTTTCATCAGGATGGGCACAGTCAAAGCAGCCTCAGCTTGAGGTTGTGGCAGAGTTGCCGGTGCGTCCGGGCAATGTAGCGGTTTCATCTGCAGGAAGGGTTTTTGCAACGATACACCCCTTAGGGAGCAGTGAACTGCAATTGGTAGAGATAAAAGGTAAAACTGATTACAGGCCTTACCCTGATGCATCATTCCAGAAGAATGGTAAGCCCGCTTCTAACAAATCACTTGATACACCGCTCGGCCTGACCTTTGACAGCAGCGATAAACTGTATGTTATCGATATGGGACAGACAATTGGCAAAACAAGATTATGGAGTTTTGATGCTAAAACGAATAAGCTGCTCAACAAAATTGAACTGCCTGAAGCTATTGCGCCGAAAGGAAGTTTCATTCAGGATGTAGCCATAGACGATATACATCAGTGGGCTTTTTTAGCAGATATAGCTAATCCCGGAATTATAGCAGTCGACTTAAAAACAGGTAAAGCCAGGAGGTTTGGCGGAGCACCGGCCTTACAGTCTGAAGATATTGATATGGTCATCGATGGAAAGGTTGCATATTTTGGTGGAAAGCCGGCAAGGGTGGCGGTAAATCCCGTGACTATTTCGGCGGACAGGGAAACGATTTACTTTGGTGCCATGAACGGTACAAAATGGTATAGCCTGCCTACAAAATTGTTCAGGGATAATGCCGGTGACGATCAAATTATGACAGCTATCAAAACAATAGGCAATAAACCTGTGAGCGACGGGGCGGGAATAGATCCTAAAGGAAATCATTATTTTACAAACCTCCCGGGTCATGCAGTAAGCAAATTGTCGACAACTGGTAAACTGACCGATATACTAACCGATAAAAGGCTTTTATGGCCCGATAATGTATACTATCGAAACGGATGGATTTACATAAGCGTAAACCAACTCAATACTACACCTGCTTTTACAGGAGGAAATGATGAAGGACACGCTCCTTATTTTATCTATAAATTCAAAAACGCTGAATAATTGACTGTATATCGTTTGTTTTTATTTTTAGTCGATTTGTAAGTTATTGATAGTTAAATTATTAAATTTAAGATGTTCTTTTTGAAGTACTTAAAAACCAATCAATACAAACATCAATTATGACTGATAGAAGAAAATTTTTAAAACAGGCAGGAACATTAGGTGTTGCTGGGATGTTACTGCCGCATGATTCACTTTTTGCTTCAGAACAAAATAATATACAGCCCTATTTTACAGAAAAATCCAAATGGGCAGATGGTTCTAAACTGGTAGTATCTGTTTCTATGCAGTTTGAGGCAGGAGGGCAGCCTGATAATGCCGAAAGCCCTTTTCCCAGAAATATGGATAAAGGTTTTAAAGACCTTCCGGCGGAAACATGGTACACTTACGGGTATAAAGAAGGTATTCCCAGAATGTTGGACAATTGGGACAAACTGGGAATAAAGGTTACTTCGCATATGGTAGGTTCTGCAGTGCTTAAGAACCCAAAACTGGCAAAAGAAATTGTACAAAGAGGACATGAGGCCGCTGCGCATGGCATGAATTGGTCATCGCAATACAATTTGTCGTATGAAGACGAAAAGAAATTCATTAAAGATGGCGCAGATGCTGTAAAACAGGCAACCGGTTTTACGCCAGTGGGGTATAATGCCAATTGGCTGCGCCGTGGAGAAAACACGCTTAAGATATTACAGGAACTCGGATTTACCTATCATATTGACGACCTAAGCCGTGATGAGCCTTTCATTATTAAGGTCAATAATAAAGATTTTGCTGTTGTGCCTTATACGCTACGATGTAATGATATTTTACTGATTGAAGGAAAGAACTTTTCGACAGACCAGTTTGTCAACCAGGTAAAAATGGAGTTCGATCAATTGTATGCTGAAGCAGAAAACAAACGCAGGCAGATGTCTATCAGTTTTCATGATCGCATTGGCGGATCGCCCCAAATGGTGAAAGCAGCTTCAGACATCATCAAATACATTCAGCAGCACAAAGGCGTCAGCTTTAAGCGCAAGGATGAAATCGCAAAAATGACGCTTGAAGACAAAACAAGCATTAGAGAATAAAAGAAGAGCAACCCATAATGGGCTGCTCTTTGCTTTTAATTCAAAACGGATATTACACAATAAATAAACTGGCAATATTTGTAGCTGTGGCTCCGGTCATTGGTTCATCAAATGATTCTGATGCTGCTCCTGCACCAAAACCACCAACGGTTGAGGTGTCAAATCCGGCCTGCATCACATTTTCTTCACCTGTATAAACAGCCTGTGCAGCTTCAGGAAGCCCTCCACGGTCGCTGCCAATGATCCATCCTTTTT
>QFQM01000208.1 GCA_003243255.1 Flavobacterium psychrophilum
ACAATTCCACCACAAACTCAGATGGAAATCGCTGCCCGTAAAAAAATCATCACTGATGAGCACAGCGGAAGAATTCTTGTAGACAGCGTTCTTGCTGAAGAAGAAAGAGAAAAAATGGAACAATTGTTCTCTAAAATATAACTTAAATCCCCCGCAATAGCGGGGGATTTTTTTTAGCTTTGCTTTTAATGCAAAAACTACTTACCTTTTTTATTTCAAAAACGCTTGGGCTGTACATTAACATCCTTAGTTACATATACCCAAAAAAAGCAAGCTGGCTTGCCTATAAGTTTTTTAGCCACCCAAGAGACGGCAGGCTTATAAAAGAAGCGCTACCCGACATTCTTAAGGAAGCTGATGCTGAGATGATAACCCATAATGATTTTTTGTTTCAGATATATACATGGAAAGGAAATGACACCAAAGTATTACTTATGCATGGATGGGAAAGCAATGCTTCCCGTTGGGAACAGCTAATAGGTTATCTGAAAAAATCCGGTGCTACTATTATCGCTATTGATGCACCGGCTCACGGGCTTTCTTCAGGTGCCGAATTCAGTATGCCTCGCTATGCCGAATTTGTAAACGTTGTTGTTCAGGACCTAAAACCCGATTACCTTGTAGGCCATTCACTGGGAGGGGCAACTGCATTATATTTTCAATCACATTATAACAACGACACGATAAAGAAACTTGTTACGCTTGGTGCGCCGTGCGACCTGAACACACTATTAAAAAACTACGCAGGAATACTTAGCCTTAACAGCAATGTATTTCAGCTGCTTGAAAAACATTTCTTTGAGCATTACAGAATTAAAACCCATGAATTTTCAGGAAGCGTATTTGCTTCTAAAATAAAGATTGAAGGCCTTATTGCCCATGATGTGCACGATACGGTTGTATCGTTTAAAGAAGCAAAAAAGATAGCCGAAGCATGGCCTGATGCACAGTTTATAACCACAAAGGGTTTAGGGCACAGCATGCATGGCGATGCCTTATACAATTCAGTATACGACTTCCTTTTTGAGAAATAAAAAAGCGGAATGTATATTCCGCTTTTCTGCTATTTTTAATTCCTGATTATTTTTCGCGATTGTGTTTTACCATCGTCTGTAATTCTCACTATATATACTCCTTTAGAAAAACCGCTAAAGTCAATGTTTTTTTCAAAAGCAGTAGCAGTATATACCAACTGTCCTACTGAATTATACACTTCTGCTTTAGCCTTTTCAGAAAAATTACCCGCAAGCGTCAACCTGTCCGTAACAGGATTGGGATAAGCTATAAAAGTATCTTTATCTACACTGTTTATACCTAATAATACATCCATAGCAGCAATAGCCTCTGGCATACTTGGCAGCGGACCAATATTTCCTTCTAAAGCAGCACCCTGTGGCTTTCCTGTTTGCTTTAAAATTTCTTTAAGTTCGACACCACTCAGGTATTCTCCTGTATTGGCGTGATAATATGATTGCAACACAATAGCACACGACGCTACTATAGGAGTAGCTGAACTCGTTCCGCTAAACCATGTATAGGTCTGGTTGTTATCATCATTAACAATATAAGCCTGACCTGTTCCGGCTGTAAGCACATTTAATCCCCATGCCTGAAGATCTACCCTCTCACCATACGTACTGTACCACAAACGGTCGTGTGCATCATCCGGACTTCCGGCACCCACTATTATAGCACCACTGTTACCACGGCTATTATATTCATCAAATATGGGACTGTCCAAATCCTGATTTCCGTTACCAGCCGCAGCAACCACAACAATACCAGCATCTGTAGCTGCCTTCGTCAGATCCCACACCGGAAGATCGTATTCAGCAGGAGCATAATCTTCCAGTTCACCATAACCATCGGTCTGTAATTCATAGATAACGAAATCGCCTTCTGTAGACTGCTCAAAACATTTAGATATAGAAAAAGGCACATCATACTCAGCTTCTACGGTAACCACCGAATACATAACAAGTTCGTTGGCACCATGAGCAAGTCCGGTAATACCATAATTACCCGGATCGGCATATAAAATTCCAAAAACTCCTGTACCATGGGTTTCATCATCGACAATATCAGGATGAATGGTAATATTATCTGCAAAAGACACATTACGTTCATTTAGCTCTTCGTGCAATGGGTTCATACTCCCTTCAATATCACGAATATTTATCCCCTGCCCTGTCAGTCCTAAATCCCAGGCATACACCATATCTACCCCAAAATCGGTAATATAATTTTGATACTCTAATAATGATGGAGTTGCCGGCTCAATATCATACGGAAAAGGGATAGGTTTAGCCGACATAAGACTGCAATATTCTACTCCGCTAAACTTTTCCAGTTTTTGTCCTAAAGCGAGCAGCCGATCGTTAGTAGGGTTATCGATTTTAAGCTCAACAATATTAGACAGTTTCCTTACCGACTTTCCGCTTCCTGTATTCTTAACAGCAAGAGCTTCGAGCTCAGCAAGTTTTCCCGGATTAATTGCAATAGCTTTGCGTATACTGATAGCATATTCCTGAGACAATTCCTTGAATCCGGGAATATAAGCAACAATGTCTTTCATATAATCCTGGGTCTGCCCAAGATCTACACCATTATTAAAAGACACATATAGTTTATGGGCATCAGTACCTTTGCGGAGTTTCAGTGTTCCTTTACGGTTTTGGGCTTGAACAGCCCCTATAACAAGGAACAAAAGAGAGATAATAAGTAGTTTTCTTTTCATAGCAGTTTAGTTGATTAGTAAACAGTCGATTAACACCATTCCGCCCAAAAGTATAAAAAGAGTTTTAACACAATTCTGTTTGTTAATAATTTTAACATTTATAACGTTTTAGAAAAAGGTTATCAACAAGCTGTTATGGTTTACGTGGCAAATTGTAGTATTTTTGCAGTATGGAAGAAGAATTGAAACGCCTGAATAAATTTATATCAGAAACCGGCTATTGCTCACGCAGGGAAGCCGACAAACTTATTGAAGAAGGCCGCGTGACCATTAATGGTGTAGTACCTGAAATGGGAACTAAAGTTTCGCCTGATGATGAAGTGCGCATTGATGGCAAGCTTATAAAAGAGAAAACTTCCAAAAACATCTACCTGGCATTCAACAAACCGGTTGGTATTGAATGTACTACCAATACCGACGTTAAGGATAATATTGTAGATTACATTAACTACCCTAAGAGGATATTCCCGATAGGGCGACTTGACAAGGCCAGTGAAGGACTGATATTCATGACGGACGATGGTGATATCGTGAATAAGATATTACGTGCCCGAAACAATCACGAGAAAGAATATATTGTTACCGTAAACAAACCTATTACCGACAGGTTCATTCAGCGTATGGGAAGCGGAATCCCTATCCTGGATACCGTTACCCGTAAGTGTAAAGTAGAACAGATTAGTAAATATATATTCCGTATTGTGCTTACTCAGGGGCTCAACCGCCAAATTCGCCGTATGTGCGAATACCTTGGTTATGACGTAACGGCTCTGAAACGTATCCGTATTATAAACATATCACTTGATGTGCCTGTAGGAAGATACAGGGATCTTACTACCGCAGAAATTAAAGAGCTTAACACCCTTATTGAACCTTCAAGCAAAACGGAAGAAGCAAGCTTACCCAAGGAAGAACCTACCCAAAGGATTTCTGCAGCGAGAAGGCCAATAAATCCTAACAGGCCAAATAACCGCAACAATGGCACCGGAAAACCTTTAAACACCAACAGGAGAAACAACCAAAGAAGGCGAGATTAAAATCTCACAATTCACTACGATTTGTTTATGGTTTTTCACATTTAACTATTATTTAAGAAATCGTATTCGTAAATAGCCGATTATATCACAATAATATAACACTTTTTTAAACCTATAATCGCTTTGTAGGTTTTTTTCATCTTCATATGGTCATTTTGACTATAATGTAAATTTACCGAAATAACCTACAATTATAATTAAAATTTATAAATAGGCTTTATTTTGTTAAATTTTCTTACACTAAAACGAAATTCTTACAAAATATTAACATTAAATTAAATTTTGTTATAAAAACAAATCACTGATAATCATGTAGTTAAGTTTATAAATTAGCGAAGTTCAAAAATTAACTAAACTACTATGAAGAAAATTACCTTACTCTTTGGGCTTTTGTTTGCGACGCAAACATGGGCTCAGGATTGCAATCCGCTATCCTATTACACGGAAAATTTCGAGTCGGTTACAGCACCTGCTCTTCCGTCATGTACAACAGCCTCAGGGGCTAACACCTGGACAACGGCTGACAATCCCGGAAATGGTTTTGAAAGCAAAGCCTTAAAGTACACTGGCAATGCTCAGGCTGCAAGTGCATGGTTCTTTACAAAAGGTATTGCCATGACCCAGGGAGTGTGGTACAAAATCTCGTACCGCTACGGAAACAATGGTGTTTCTACAGAAAGCCTTAACGTTACCCTGGGTACCAATGGTAACAGTAGTGATGCCATTCATCAGACGCATACAGGCATTACCGGAGGAACACCTTCAACTTACCTGCTGACCACTTTCCCTGCTCAGAGTACGGCTACTTATTACCTGGGCTTTAACGCTACAAGTGCTGCTAATCAGGGAAATATTTATGTTGATGACATTATTGTAGAACCTGTTACCTGCAATAATCCGGAAAACATTAAAGTAACAAACCTTACAACTACAGGAGCAACATTTACATGGAATGATACCGCTAACAACAATACAGAAATGTTTACGGTATATCATTATGCGTACATGACTTCGAACACTCCTCCTACCAATCCGGCAGATATTAAATACAACAATTTAACTTCGAGCACCGTAACAGATCTTCAGCCGGGAACGACATATTACCTGTTTGTAAGAACACAATGCCAGCCGGTAATAGGCAGCTGGAGCGAACCGGTAGTATTTACCACTCCAACATGTGCTTCTACAACGGTTCCTTACAGCCAGGATTTTGAAACGGCAACTACACCGGCATTACCAACATGTACTACAGGTAACGCATGGACAACAGCCAACAACCCGGGTAACGGATTTGAAAACAAAACATTACAATATACTGCAACTACCGATGCTGCAAATGCATGGTACTTTACACAGGGAGTTAACCTGCCGGAAGGACATTACAAACTGTCTTACAAATACGGCAACAACAGTACTACAACTACTGAAAAGCTAAAAGTTATAATGGCTACAAGTCCGAACCCTGCTTCAGTTTCAAGTACATTCGGTGACTTTGAAGCAGTAACAGGCGGTACCGCTACAACGTATACTACACCAAGTTCGATTACTGTAACAGCCGAAAATGCAGGTGTATATTACTTTGGATTCAATGCTTACAGTGATGCATCGCAGGGCAACCTTTATGTTGATGACATCGTGATCGAGCCATGGACATGCAGCCAACCTGCAAATATTACAGCTTCAAACGTAACGACTACAGGCGCAACCATATCATGGGAAGCGCAGGGTAATCCGGCAGTAGGCTATTTGGTAACTTACAACACTACAAACGAAGCCCCTACGGGAGAGTCTTTTGTTATGGGGTTAACTACTGATCTTACCGAACTTACACCAGGCACAACGTATTACTTCTTTATCAAAGGTATTTGTGGTCCTGTGATGGGTGAATGGTCAGAAGCACTAAGCTTTACGACACCTGCCTGTGCAGCTGCTACAGTTCCTTACATACTTGACTTCGAGTCAGCGACTGCTCCTGCTGTTCCTGAATGTACAATTGCTGCAGAAGCTGCTTCAGGCAACAACTGGGTAACAGCAAACAACCCGGGCAACGGATTTACAAGCAATACGCTTGTGTATACGAGTACCAATGAAGCCGCTGACTCTTGGTTCTTCACTCAGGGTGTAGAAATTACTGCCGGTACGCTTTACAGAGTATCCTATAAATATGGCAACAACGGATCTTCTACAGAGAATCTGAAAGTTACTATCAATTCCAACCCTAACCCTAACTATCAGGTAGGAGAAAATAACTTTGGCACTCATGAAGGTATCACAGGAGGAACTCAGGAAGAATATTATGTTGAATATTTCAACCTGCCTACAGGAGTTTACTACTTTGGTTTCAATGCCTACAGCGAAGCCGGCCAGGGTGCCATTTATGTAGATGACTTTAAAATTGAGCTGATTGACTGTGGCGAGCCTGTAAACGGTACTGCTACCGACATCACTGCAACTACAGCCACTATCAGCTGGGAAGCAGCAACATCCGGTAATGCAACACCAAGCGTATATCAGTTTGACTACGGAACTACAGACACACCTCCTACAGTAGGACAATCAGAACCGGGAACATCAAAACAACTTGAAGGACTGGAGCCGGGTACTCAATATTATGCTTTCGTAAGAGTACAGTGCGGACCTTCATTTAGCGGATGGATAACGATTCCGTTCACAACCGAAGAGCTTGTTGGACTTGGTGAGCATAACCTTAAAAACATTACAGCTTATCCAAACCCTGTAAAAGATGTACTTAACCTTGATGCCCAGTCTACAATTGAAACCGTAGAAGTATACAGCATTACAGGACAATTGGTACTGACTCAAAAAGTAAATACACAGAATGCTGCCGTAAACCTTCAGCAGCTTTCATCAGGAGCATACCTTGTAAATGTCGTTGGAGAAAATGGTTCTAAACGAATCAAAATCATCAAAGAATAAATTTAGGTTACGGTGATAAATAGGCCCCCATTGAATAACGGTGGTTCAAAATGCTATGAAAAAAGGGCTGTCTCAAAATGAGGCAGCCCTTGTTGTTTGATTTATACAACTAACCGTTTGAAAGCGATAATCCTGCCTATGCAAAGTTTGCCGAAATTTGTACTACTTAAAAACTAATAGCAATGAAAGCAGATAAACAAAAAATTTGGTTTATAACCGGAGCTTCAAAAGGTTTCGGGTTATTGTTTGTAAAACAACTTTTGGCAGCAGGGCAAAAAGTAGCAGCGACATCCCGTACTACAGATGAACTGACCAAAGCTGTTGGCGACAATTCGGAAAACTTCCTTCCATTGCAGGTAGATCTGGCAAGCGATACTTCTGTTGCAGCGGCCATTGCCAAAACCGAGGCTAAATTTGGCGGACTTGATGTGCTTGTCAATAATGCGGGTTACGGTATAGGCGGAAGTCTTGAAGAGGTAAATGATACAGATGTACGTGCAGCTTTTGATATTAATGTGTTCGCTGTATTTAATACCATACGCCACAGTTTACCTATCATGCGTAAACAGCAATCAGGACATATCATCAATATAGCATCTATTGCAGGAGTAGCTCCGGGATCGGGATGGGCGGCCTATTCAGCAGCTAAGTCTGCGGTAATTGGTTTGTCGGAAGCATTGGCACAGGATGTACAACCTTTCGGTATTACAGTTACGGCAGTAGCTCCGGGTGGTTTCAGAACAAGTTTCCTGTCAAAAGAGTCATTGGAAAAACCAAAAAATATCGATGGTGC
>QFQM01000209.1 GCA_003243255.1 Flavobacterium psychrophilum
CGGTCTACGTCATGCCTAATACTAATAATGGTTCCAAGGTCAGAAATGACATCATCAAGGTTTTGGACACTTTTTTCCAAAAGATTCATCTCTATAGAATCATTCGTTGGTAACAATTGAATGAGGCCTTTTATCCGTGCTAACGGACCACGTAAATTATGGGCGGTAATGAACGAAAATTGCTCCAGTTGAACATTTTGATCAATCAGTTTGTTGTTCGAGTCTTGTAATGATCGGGTTCGTTCTTTTACTTTATTTTCTAATGAAGCACGTATTACTGTTAGTTCCTGATTTTGAGCTGTCAATGAATCAGATTGCGTGCTTAGCTCTTCATTCTGAGCTAAGATTTCTTCGTTTTGAGTAGCAATCTCTTCATTCTTTGTTTGTATTTCTCTCGTACGGGCATTCACAATCGTTTCTAAATACAATGCTCTTTTCTTTAGGTGGGACACTCGTAAGTAATAGAAAATAATAATAATCAACAGCAACGTCAGAACTACTGGCGCAATAAAAAACGGAGACCGCCATATAGGGCCGTTCACTTTAATATGAACTGTTAGGCCTCGATCTTCCCAATCTCCAAAAGAATTTGAAGAAAGTATTCGTAACGTATATTTACCCGGTGGAACGTTGGTGTATGAAATTCGGGTTACATCCTCGATGAAGTTCCATTTTTTATCAAAGTCGTCTAATCTATATTTCAATTTTATCCTCCCAGGATAGTTAAATCCAAGACCGGCGACTTCAAAACCAAAATTTCGTTCGTCCCAATCCAGCACAATATTCTGATCCCCGTACTGATTAATAACAGTACCATCGTTTAACAGATCAACACGCGATTGATTAACAAAAAAACCTGTTAAGACACTTTTAGGAATGGTCGATTTTATTTGAATGGCATCAATTGGTTTAAAATAGGTTAGTCCGTTAACACCTCCAAAATAGAAATTGCCGGATGGTGATTTAAAGTAAGCATTGGTATTGAATTCATTTCCTTGTAATCCATCTTTTTGATCGAAATTTCGAATGACTGTTTTTAATTTCGGATCAAAAACACAAATGCCTTTGTTTGTACTTAACCACAAATTCCCGGTATCGTCTTCGACAATGCCGTATATGACAGAATTAGGCAACCCATCGTATTCCGAAAAAGTCCGAAATCGTGTAGATGTTGAATCAAACAAAACCAACCCATGTCCCCATGTTCCTATCCATAACAATCCGTTGGTGTCTGTATAGAAGCATTTTATCTGAACTTGAGGAAACTGAGTACTGTCATTCGAGTCTTTCCGGAACACTCTGGTAGATTCAGTGCCGTCTTGACTCAGTAGGCGGACATCAAATTCAGATTCAATCCAGATGTGGTCAAGATGTTTCCCCATCACCAGGCTTTTAAAATCATTGAGTTTAAAGCATTCATTCGTTGATACATTCCATCGGAACATTCCTTTGTTAGTCGTTAAAATATAACTAGCTGAGTCATTGGGTATGGCGGAATAGATATGAAGATTATCCAGCAATTCAATTTTGCTATGTTGAACTTTGCTGCCATCAAATTTCATTAATCCTTTCGATGTGAGTAGCCAAATAGTCTTATTAAGATCTTCGATGATCTTATTTATCTGCGCCGGATGATTGCTCTTATCTCTAACCACAAAATGCTTGCTCGTATTGGTATTCAAATTCAACACATCAAGTCCGGAATAAGTACCCGCCAAAATATGAATGTCGTCAGACGAGTGTATGGTATTTACATAGTTATTAGAGAGTGTTAGAGGTGCGTCTTGAAAAGCCCCGATGTATTTGAAAATGGATAATTGAGGATCATACTTATTTAAACCGAAACCGTTTGTCCCCACCCAAACAACATGGTCTTTTGATTCATAGATGCAGGAAATAAGATTTCCTGACAAGCTATTGGGGTCTTGTGAAATACTGGATAAGGTAGATTTGTAAACATCTGCAGAATCATAGATTTCGATTCGATTGCGGTAGACCCAAAGGTCTCCACTTGAAAGTTTGACCAGCCCGTTTTGATTGGGGTTGAAATTATTCTTATCGGGAAATTGGGCTACTACGCTTGAACGATTTTTCTCAAGATCATATTTTACTATTTGTCTTGAGTTTTGAAAATAAACCATTTTGCTGTTTTCGTTTGCACTTGCAGATATGGCTACTGAATCAGTAAACACTACCTTCCATTCACTGGAAGGTGTCAAACGCATGAATGCAGTCTTCGCGGCTACTACCAATTCACCAACTCCTTTTATGTTGGAATAGGAGGATAGTTTCATCCCATTAAAGTAGGCATAACGAACTGACTGAACAGCTTCCCTTTTCTTGATATCAAATTCAATAAGCCCCTGGTTGGTAGATAACAAAACAGACCCTTGATTAACGATATCAATGTCGTTAATTACCAATGGGCTGCCTTCTTTTGGCAGCCTAATAGGGTAATTTATAAAAGTATCAGTTAGCGGATCATACTGCGCAATGGCATCCCTGAAGGTCACCCAAAGATTCTGCTTGCTATCAAGTAAAAGCACTCTAACCTGATTGGAATATAACGAAGCTGTGTTGCCCGCGTCCTTACGGTATACTCTAAATTCTTTACCATTGTATCTGTTCAGTCCGTCTAGCGTTGCTATCCATAAATAGCCGTATTGATCCTGAACGATGCTAACAATAGAGGATTGAGATAAGCCGTCTTCAACCGTAATTCGTTCAAAACGAATATCATTCTGCGCTAATAAGATAGCTGGATTACCAAAGAGAGCGGATAAGAGGGTTCCTAGTGTGCAAATTACTGTAATCAACAATTTTGACTTGAAAACCACTATTTTATCCATGATGGGAAGTATCCTACTTACACACAACCTTAAACTTTTACAAGAAACGGTAAGCTGCTCCTTAAAACCCAAGTATTCGACCGGCATTGATTTGCAGACGGTGAGTAGGTGATTCTACGCGTTAAAACCGGGCTCACAGAATCCAGTAATGCCAAAGCCGCTCCCTGAAAGTCAAGCTGTTATTAGTCTATTTAAGCAGAGCGGTTGATGGCATCGTAATTGAGATTGGTTGCAGAGGTGTTGCTAATTATCAATCCATTCCTGGCGAAAAAAGTAAAAGTAAAAGTGACGATTTCAGCTTGATTCTTGGATGATTAATTTCGCAGTGCTGGTAGATTTTCAAGTCGAGTATCCTCTTTTCCTGGAGAACCCAGTTATTTCGGAAATTTTAAAGGCCAGGTGCTTCAGCCAACTGATGGTGAAAACTTAGACGGTTTATAGGCGGCTATCGTTAAAAAGGAGGTGAATATGTGAAACTCTAAAGCTTTAAGCTTTTATTGGAAATAGTTTACAGAACGTTGATTCTGTTTAATAAATCTTCTTTATAAGTTCCACTGATCGGTATAATCTTTTTGTTAACCTCAAGATTATTGGGGTCAATATTGGTGATCTTTGAAATGTTAACCAGAAACGAGCGGTGAATACGGATAAATTTTTGCGGGTCCAATCGTCCCTCGATCTTCTTCAGCGTTGCATAGACTGTGTGAACTTTCTGGAGTGTATGAATTTTAATATAATCTCCGTGAGCTTCAACAAACAAGATCTCGTCAATATCGAGCTTTAACAAAAGCTGATCCACTTTCACAAACAAATTTCCAGATTCTGTGTGAAGGCTTAAATTGACTTTCATCTTAACCATTACCTTGTTTACCGCAGCTAAAAATCGAGCATAATCTTTTACCGGTTTTAATAAATAGTCAGTAATCGCCAGGTCAAATGCTTCGACGGCATAATTCGCCTTTCCGCTGATCATGATTACCTCCGGTTTGTAAGGCAATGAACGTAGCATTTCTAGTCCTGTCATCCCCGGCATTTCGACATCAAGAAAAAGGAGGTCTACCTCATTATCCACTAACCATGGAATGGCTAATTTGGGCGACATAAAAACCCCTTTCACATCAACCAGTCCCGTCTTCTCCGCCAGGCTCTTTATCATCGTCTGTGATATGGAGTCATCCTCTATAATGGCACAAGAAATCCTAGTCATGTTCTTCAGTAATTGAGAGTTCGGTTGCCGCTATGTGACACGCGTAAAGGAATTTGATCAAAAATAACCATTTTTCCATTCAGATGTATTGGGTTGTTTTTAATGAATAAACAACGATGAATTACTTGAAAATCCAAAATAAACCAAATAATATGCTGTCATTTGCTATTGCCTTAAATGGTCTTTTGGTTGCTACGGGCGGATGTAGTGCATGGAACATTGTTACACCGACATCTGTCGTAACCGCACCCGGCATGAAACGTCATTAAGTAAAATTTGATCTGCGAGCTATGCAATCACCTCCGGTTTTGCAACGCAACTGTTTCTGCAGTTTTGAAATTCTTTCATGATTCAGTTCTGGCAATTTGAGCAAGCGAGTGGTTTATTTTTCTTTACGATGAGCAATACCATGCCGGAGAAAAAATAATCCACCATTGCTGAATATTTCATTTATAAAATTCACACAGTCTTAATCGCAGAAATGAGGTCATTCCTTTTTTATGAGTCATTTTTGAAGCTTCTTTCCTAGAAGTGAATACCGATCTACTGACACATCACCAACACATCCGTCTACTTCGACAAGGAGATCAGGAGTCATTTAAGGTGCTTTATGATCGATATATCGACCAGTTGCATGCTTTTGTATTTCGATTCACCAAGTCGTCATCGTTAAGTGATGATGTGGTGCAGGACGTATTTATAAAGATTTGGGAAAAACGAGAACAACTGGATCCTGAAAAATCCTTCAGAGCTTATTTATATAAGATAGCAAAGAATCAGGTGTTAAACCTTTTCGCCCGTTATGCAACGGAACTGGATATACAGAAAGAAATGCGTCAGGGTGCCTTACACTTTGCCAATACCACGGAGGATACGCTCAATTTTATCGAAACGGCAAAGGTGATACAGGAAGGGATCAGCCAGCTTCCACCTCAGCAAAAACGCATATTTGAACTTTGTAAAAATGAAGGGCTGACCTACGAGCAGGCCGCAACCGAATTGAATCTAAGCGCCAGCACCATCAATACCCAGATGGTCAATGCTCTCCGCTTTCTGAAGAATTACGTCTCGACCAAGGGCTCAGCTGCCGCGGCCGTACTATCGCTGTTCATGAATTAATTGCATTTTCTTTCTTCTCCACCCCTTTTTCTTTAGTGATGAGTGTGAGCTGATTAGGTTAAACGACATTATCTCAATGTTACCTCAATATAAAATTACCTTTTCACCTCAATGTGTCTTCGTGTCCACTTGTAATAGTGTAGGAAATAAACACTATGGATACCTCACCAATCAATTTACTGCGAAAATATGTTGACAATGAATGCACAAAAGAAGAACTGCTGCAGGTTCACGAATTACTGGCCAAGGGAGTATCGGATGAAGTATGGCAGGAGGTCATGAATGAAACGGTAGGACGTACCGACTACACTCCACTTGACACCCTACATAAAGACAAACTCTACCGTTCGATCATCACTAGTATAGAAGCTGCTCCAGGCGATTCCAGCACTTTCCCCTGGGGACGTACTCAAGGGTTGTTGCTACGTATGGCAGCCGTATTTCTGTTAATGCTTGGTTCAGGTCTGGCGATCTATTTCTTTCACTACCGTCCGTTCAGCATCGAACAGATAGCCAATCTTCAGCATCAGCATATCACTATCGATGATGGTTCGCAGATCTGGATAAACAATAAAAGTAAACTCACTTATCCGAGCAAGTTTGACTCCGATCAACGGTTGGTAAAACTGGAAGGAGAGGCGTTTTTCGATGTCGCTAAAGAACCGAATCGTCCCTTTATCATACATACACAGGGCGTTCGCATTCAGGTACTGGGCACTTCTTTCAATGTGAAATCCTATGATGAGGAAGATGAAATCGTTATCTCTTTAGCGACCGGACGAATCGAGGTAGATGCCTTCGGTAAAAGACAAATCCTCACACCGGGAGATCAGTTGCATTATGATAAGGCAACAAATTCATGTCAACGCCAGCGTATTGATGTTGCTGAAGCAAGTGCATGGAAAGAAGGGTGGATGGTATTTAACAGCACAAGCCTGCGTGATGTCGTAAAAACGGCTGAACGCCAGTACGGCATACATGTCTTTATGAAAGAAGGTATCGCTGCGGAACGCAAAATCACACTGAAGGTGAAGCAGCGGGGTGTGGACAGCCTCTTTCAAGTGCTTTCTTATTCAACCGGATTAATGTATCAAATCAAAGGCGATTCTGTCATCCTCGAACCGAAACATAATTAAACCTATCAACCCAATGAAAAATGAATGACCTGACGTAAAAAAAGAAACCCTCCCCGGTTAAAGGAAGGGCCTTGAGTTGCTTTAGTTGGCGCTGAAGCAGACTCTCCATGTTTCTCAAATGACCATTAAACCATTATAAAAACAATGAACAAAACTACTAAAAAACAGTGGGTCATACTACTGCTGCTTATGTCTAAACGAATGTTTCATGCCTGTTTACTGGTGTGCACGCTCTCCGGAACGTTGCTTGCATTCAAAGGAAATTCACAGAGTCTCATGGAGACCAAGGTGAATGTGGAAGCAAACAACGCGCGACTGATTGATATTTTACTTCAGATTGAAAAACAAACGGACTTCCGCTTTTCCTATACGGATGAAGTCCGGCAGATTGAGAAGATGAACGTCCATGCAAAAGGAATGAGGCTGAATCTTTTATTGGAAGAATTATCGCTAAAAGCCAAAGTGTCATTCAAGCAATGGAATGAAATGATTGCCGTGGCAAAGAATAAAGTATCCGTCACGCTAAATGACCCGTTCCAGGTTAGTGGGAAAGTGGTGGATGCCGAAACGGGAGACCCTATACCGGGAGTAAATGTACTCGTGAAAGGAACCACGCAGGGGGTGGTCACACCCGCCAGTGGCGAATACTCATTGATGATCGATCACCCGTCGGCTATCTTACTTTTTTCTTTTATCGGCTATATCTCTCAGGAAGTAGAAGTAGGTCAACAGTCGGTTATTAATATCTCCATGGCACCTGACACGAAAACCTTGCAGGAGGTTGTGGTGATCGGCTATGGAGAACAGTCACGGACCAAAGTGACCAGTGCAATTTCTCAGGTAAAACAAGATCAGCTAAGTCGTTATTCAGCCAGCAGCTTTGCCTTACAACTAACTGGGAAAGCAGCCGGTGTAGTCATCAATGATGCTTCCGCACAGCCGGGCACTGATCCACAGATTGTCATACGTGGCCTGGGAACACTTACCGCCGGGAGAAACCCACTTATCGTAGTAGACGGCTTTCCTTTATCCGAGGGAACACCCTTTAATTCGATCAACCCTCAGGACATCGAGTCAGTGGAAATACTAAAGGATCCATCATCTGCCGCCATCTACGGGTCACGTGCAGCAAATGGTGTGATTTTGGTTTCGACAAA
>QFQM01000011.1 GCA_003243255.1 Flavobacterium psychrophilum
CCTGCTGAAGAGGCTAAAGCACCTGCTGCATCGGCAGAACTTCCTAAAGGTGTTGTGGTAGTTACCATGCCGCGCCTTAGCGATACCATGACTGAAGGTACAGTTGCAACCTGGCTTAAGAAAGAAGGTGATACTGTAAAAGAAGGTGATATCCTTGCGGAGATTGAAACAGATAAAGCGACCATGGAGTTTGAATCATTCCATTCAGGTACGCTTCTTAAAATAGGAATCCAGGAAGGCCAGACAGCATCTGTAGACAGTATGCTTGCTATCATCGGTCCTGCCGGAACAGATGTTTCGGGTATCGATGGTAAAGCAACGGCTCCTGCTGCTCCTGCAAAAGCGGAAGCTCCTGCTGAAGCTAAAAAAGAAGAGGCTGCTGCTCCACAACAGGCAGAAGCTGCTCCTGCAACTAACGAAGATGGAAGGGTATTTGCTTCTCCACTTGCTCGTAAAATTGCTCAGGACAAAGGTGTTAACCTTAATCAGGTTAAAGGTTCAGGTGAAAACGGACGTATCGTTAAGAAAGATATAGAAAACTTTACCCCTGCTGCCGCACAGTCTGCTGCTGCTTCGGCTCCGGCACAATCGGCTGCGGCTCCTGCTGCTTATGCTCCGGTGGGTGAAGTTGCGACTGAAGAAGTGAAAAACAACCAGATGCGTAAAACTATCGCGCGTCGTCTGGCTGAGTCTAAATTCACTGCTCCTGAATACAGCCTAACTATTGAACTTGATATGGATAATGCTATCGCAAGCCGTAATGTTATCAATGCGGTGCCTGATACTAAAGTTTCATTCAACGATATGGTAATCAAAGCAAGTGCAATGGCGCTTCGCAAACATCCGCAGGTTAATACTCATTGGAAAGAGGATGTAACCGTATATAACAAACACATCAGTATTGGTGTTGCTGTTGCAGTAGAAGATGGACTTGTAGTGCCTGTAGTTAAGTTTACAGATCATTTGAGCCTTTCTCAAATTGGCGGTGCTGTTAAAGATCTTGCCGGTAAAGCAAGAAACAAAAAGCTTACTCCTGCCGAAATGGACGGAAGTACGTTTACCGTTTCTAACTTAGGTATGTTTGGTATTCAGGAGTTTACATCTATTATCAACCAGCCGAACTCAGCGATCCTTTCAGTAGGTGCTATCGTTCAGAAACCGGTTGTTAAGAATGGACAGATTGTAGTGGGTAACACTATGACTGTTACGCTTACTTGCGACCATCGTACAATTGATGGTGCTACAGGAGCTCAGTTCCTGCAGACGCTTAAACAATATATTGAGAATCCGGTTACTATGCTGGCATAATTGCCGGTTCCGGTTTAAAATAATAGCCGCCCTGAAGCAATTCGGGGCGGTTTTTGTTTGTATCAATGTCATAGTTTAGTTCTCAAACGCTATTTTTTCTTATTTTAGCTGAATACAAAAGACAAAACATGAAAAAACTTATATATGTTTCCCTTTTATCTTTGGGATGCATTGGTATGGTATCTGCCCAAAAAAAGAAACCTGCCACACAGCCTTACACGGTGGAAGAAAAATCGGTAGCGGCAACGCTTAAATTCCTTACTTCGGATGATCTTAAAGGGCGTGAGCCGGGTACTCCTGAGATGGAAATGGCAGCCCGTTATCTTGAGGATGTGCTTCAGAAAAATGGCATTAAACCTTATTTTATGACCTATAGGGATACACTTTCTAATATGAATGTGCCTGCTTACAACATTGTTGGTATGCTGGAAGGTACCGACCCAAAACTGAAAAAAGAGTTTGTGGTTATAGGTGCGCATTATGATCATATTGGCCTTGCAGAGACTGCAGTGAATGGTGATAATATTTATAATGGGGCAGACGATAATGCTACCGGTACCACTACCGTTGCTGAACTGGTTAATTACTTTGGTAAGGCTAAAACGAATAAGCGTAGTATTTTGTTCTGCTTTTTCTCCGGTGAAGAAAAAGGTCTGCTTGGTTCAAAACATCTTGCTGCAAAGCTGAAACAGCAAAACTTTCCTATCTACACCATGCTCAACTTCGAAATGACCGGTGTTGCATTGGGAGGTGATTTGTTAGCATACCTGACAGGTTACGGGCGCAGTAATATGGCTGATAAGTTAAATGAATACGCCGGCAAAAAGATAATAGGTTCAAATGCTTTTGAGATGCAATACCAGTTGTTCAGGGCATCGGATAATTATCCGTTTTGGCAGGAATTTAATATTCCGGCACATACATTAAGCACTACTGAAATGACAACTTTTAAGTTTTATCATCAGTTAGGTGATGAATTTGAACAGATGGACACTAAACATATGACTGATTTTATTCAGCAGATGATACCCGTTGTTGAAAAGACAGTAAATGCTCCAACGCAAGAAATTGTATTAAAGAAATAATGAAGAATATAATAATAACCGGAACGAGCAGGGGGATAGGCTATGAGCTTGCCCTTCAGTTTGCCAAAGCCGGACACAACGTGCTTGCGATATCAAGAAAGATACCTGAAGCATTGATTGAAAACCAGAATATTGCCTGCCTGAAGATAGACCTGGCTTCCGGTGAAGGATTAGAGCGTATCTCTGATTTTATAGATAAAACATGGAAAAAAGTTGATATCGTTATTCATAATGCGGGAGCTCTTATACTAAAACCGTTTACACAGATTACTGCCGAAGAGTTTGAGTATATCTACAAGGTAAATGTATTTGGTGTTGCCGCTCTTAACAGGGTTGTGCTGCCTTATATGCCAAAAGGAAGTCATGTAGTAACAATCAGCAGTATGGGAGGTGTTCAGGGTACTATGAAATTCGCAGGACTTTCGGCATACAGTTCCAGTAAGGGTGCAGTGATTACGCTGAGTGAGCTGTTGGCTGAAGAATACCGTGAGCAGGGAGTTGCTTTTAATGTACTGGCGCTTGGAGCTGTAAATACCGAGATGCTTCAGGAAGCGTTCCCTGGTTATGAGGCTCCGCTTTCACCTAAACAGATGAGTGATTATATCTATAATTTTGCCCTGACAGGTAATACCTATTTTAATGGTAAGGTATTACAGGTTTCAAGTACTACGCCTTAATACGTGAAACATATACTCGATCCATATTTGCCCGAACATGCTACCGATGCAGCTTTTGAGCTGATTAAGATGTATGGGGTAAACCTGAAGATAGTGAACGAACGTGTAACGCGTCATGGCGATTACAGGCGGGATCATAATGGGTTGCACCAGATAACGGTAAACGCAAGTCTGAATAAATACCGTTTCCTGATTACACTGATACACGAGATTGCACACCTGGCTGCTTTTGAGAAGTATGGAAGGAATATAAAACCGCATGGCGATGAGTGGAAGAGTACTTTTCAAAAATTGATGGTACCTTTTATCAGGCCAGATGTTTTTCCGAATCAGTTGTTGCCATTGCTGGCAAGGCATTTCAGGAATCCGAAGGCAAGCAGCGATACCGATGCGACCCTCGCAATTGCGTTAAAACAATTTGATGAAAGGTCGGAAAAGAATTATATATTTGAAATTCCTTATGGAAGCCATTTCAGGATTCATAATGGTAAGATATTCAGGAAAGGAGCCCAAAGGGTAAAGCGTTTTGAATGTCTGGAAGTCAGTACAGGGCGGATATATCTGTTTAATCCTAATGCCGAAGTTGAACTCCTGCCATAGTGTGTTAAATGAAAATTAAACGGCTTTGATTTATGCTTATTAAGTAGAATCTTTACTTAAGGAAATAAAACCAAGAAGATGAACAAAAATTATTATGCGGTATTGATGGCGGGTGGTGTTGGCTCGCGCTTCTGGCCGGTAAGCACTACACAGTTTCCTAAACAGTTTCATGATATGCTGGGTACGGGAGAAACACTTATCCAGAAAACCTTCAGCAGGCTTACTAAGCTTATTCCGCAGGAAAATATTCTTGTACTCACTAACGAAATCTATAATGATATTGTACTGGAGCAATTACCGCAGCTATGTGCCGAACAGGTTGTGCTGGAGCCGGCTATGCGAAATACCGCTCCCTGTATTCTTTATGCTACACTTAAGATAAAAAAACTAAATCCGGATGCACTGATGGTGGTTGCACCAACAGATCACTGGATTGAAGATGAGGATGCTTTTATCCAAAACCTTCAGAGTGCTTTTGATTGTGCAGGTAAAGAAGAAGTATTGATGACTCTTGGTATAAAACCTACTTTTCCAAATACCGGCTATGGCTATATTGAATATGATACTACTGCTAACAGGCAAATTAAAAAGGTAGCACAGTTTAGGGAAAAACCTGATTATACAACTGCTAAATCTTTTTTAGAACAAGGTAATTTCCTATGGAATGCCGGGATATTCATATGGAGTGTAAAATCGGTTATAAATGCTTTTACGAAATTCCAACCCGATATGTTTGCGCTTTTCATGGATGGGTATGATACTTTTAATACTGCAGAAGAAAAGGATTTCATTGAGGATAATTACGTAAAGAGCAGCAATATCTCAATTGACTACGCTGTTATGGAAAAAGCATCAAATGTGTATGTGCTTCCCGCTGAGTTTGACTGGAATGACCTTGGTACATGGGGATCACTTCACGATAAGCTTGATAAGGATGAAAACAATAATGCTGTAGTAAACGCAAGGGTGTTTATTGAAAACGCTACAAACAATATTATTAGGACTGATAAAGGCAAAACGGTTATTGTTGACGGCCTTAATAATTACATTGTAGTAGATAAAGAAGATATATTGCTCATATATCCAAAAGAAAAAGAACAGGAAATAAAAAAGATTACTGAAATCGTTACGTTGGCTGCTAAAAAGGTGGAGTAAATGTAAGATTTTATGTTAAAATTTGTAGGCTTGGTTTAGGTGTGTAAAGAAATGAATATCTTTAGTGTACTTAAACTAAACCAACATGACCGAAAAATTACCTCGCAGCAGGGTATTACTCAGTGTAATAGCCTTGTTTTTTTCGTTACACGTATTTTCGCAATTACCTGCATTCAGCTTTACGGTCACTAAAGTCGATCAGACCTGTCTTAATAACGGGGTGCTTAATTTTGCTGTGTCAGGTTTGCAGCCGGGTGCTACGGTTACATATGCTGTTTATTTGCTTCCGGATACTACAAATGCTGTAATAACTACAACAAATACAAATGTTCCCGGGCGCGCAGCGGGAAACTACACTATTATTGCCACACAGTCGCTTAATGGGCAAACCAGTACGAATACCCAAAATATTACGATTAATAATCTTATTATTCCGCTTACTTACTCTTTTGGGCATACTCCTGTGCGTTGTGGTAATGATGGTGTCATCACGCTAAATGTTACATCAGGTTATCCGGCGACTTATGAAACTATAGCCGGTCCGGTCATCAAGCCACCTCAGGCATCAAATGTCCTTACAGGTCTTCCGCCCGGATTATATTCGGTAAGGGTAACTGATACCTGTGGCGAGGCTGAAGTTGTAAGTATTACAGTAACACAGGCTACTACCGGAATAATAATATTAGACCCTAATTTTGAAACTCCTCAACTTCCGGGTTGTAATTCCATTACAGTTAGTAATCCTATAGGGGCAAATACTCCTAATATCGTGTTTTATCCTGTTACTGTTCAGTATACTATTATACCCCCGGGAGGAGGAACCCCTATTGTTATAACAGTTCCGAATGTGACAGATGGAGATCTGGATGTTGATCTTCCATATTATAATAATCAGCAATATTCGTACAGTATTAAAATTACAGATGCATGCGGTAATGTATTTACAAAAAACAGCATGACGATAAACCAAAGCTTTGGTGCTTTGGTTCAAGATGATTATGAAGGGTGTGGGAATAACTTTTTTTTCTTTCAGGTTAATAATTTTGTAGGGCCTGTTAATGTAAATTTCACTAATAGCCCTCCGGGATTTGTACCGGGTGCGCTTAACATTAATCATCCTACCTTTTCAGTACCTCTTATTCAATATGGTGGAAATGGAGCCTACGTTCCTGAGGGAGATTATACTGCGGTGCTTACGGATGGCTGTGGCAGGGTTACTACATTAAACTTTACCATTGATGATGAAGAACTGGATGAACCTACAGTTAGTGGAGATATGGTTTCTTGTGAAGGAGATGGAACGATAGGTATTGCTTTTCCGGATCGTGATGTAGCCAGTGTAATACTTACCTCAGCTCCGACGGGCTTTCCGGGGCCTTTTCCTTTAGATGTTAGTGCTGGAATTAATGCTGAAGGTATTTTTGAAATTGTTGATCTAATACCAGGGACTTATGTTTTTTTAGTTACGGATGAATGTGGAAATGAATATGAGGTTACCAGGGAAATCACATCCGGAGCAGGTTCAGACAATATTACTGTCTTACACCGTTCAGGGTGCGAATTAGGGTTTGGTTCTGTAAGGATTGCCAGCGGACTGGGTTTGAGCGGTCTAGTAATTACTGCAGCACCAGCTGCTTTTACAGAAACCCTGCCATTTAATGCATTGGCCTATAAGGCACCTGACGATCGTTTTTACATGAATTCCTTACCGGCCGGAAGTTATACTGTTCAGGGAACAAATATTTGTGGACAACTGCTTACCCATACTTTTACCGTAACAGGTTATGGTGTGTCGGTTAATACTGTAGATGTTATAAAACATTGTGGTTCTTTCGATATCTTTTTGCAGCACATTAGCAATGGAAATTATGTGCCAACCTATTACCTGCAACGATTTGATCCGGTTACAGGAAACTGGGAAAATCCTCTAAACGGAACAGACTATATCGAAGGCACACCTGTAAATTCTTTGAATTCAATTCCGCTAACTAATAACCAGACAACTTTAAGTCTTGCCTATACAGGGGATTTTAGGGTACTAAAGACTTTTTTTATATATGATAATGCTAGTGTAGCCAACATTCGTTGTTTTCATGTCCTTCATACTTTTAGTTTTGGTGATGGCCCTGAAATTATTGATGCCTATAGCTTTCCGTGTGCCGGAGGTTTGACAGAAGTTGCCGTAATCGCTGAAGGAGTGCCACCGTTGACCTATAGCATTACCTCTAAAGAAGGCCAGCCATTTGTTGTGAATAATGGAGAATCTAACCTTTTTACAGGGCTTGAGAGTGCAACATATAATTTCAGGGTGACAGATATTTGTGGAAACATCAGGAATATATTATTAGATATTGATGCATTAGAGCCTATCGCTATTCTGGCTGAAGGCTTTTGTGAGGGGGAAGATAGCAGGCTATTCGTTCCGGAATTTACTTTCCTTGAATATAAATGGTACAAAGATGGCGCGCCCGGAACGGTGTTGAGTACTACCGGTACACTTAATTTTCCGGATTATGAGTCAGCTACCGATGCGGGCGTATATCACCTGAGTGTTACAAGTGATAATCCCCTATCATGTATGAATCAGGAATTAAGTTTTTCGTTATTGGAAAATACATTGCCTGATGCCGGTGATGATATGATGGCTCAGTTTTGTAATGATGGTGAAGCAACAGATTTGAGAGATTTTCTTGCAGATGGAATCGCTACAAACGGTGTCTGGGAAGATGTGAGTAATACAGGTATGTTAACGAATAATACGCTAACAACGACAGGATTACCTGAGGGTACTTATCAGTTCAGGTATGTTGTGTCGGGTTTATGTAATCTTTCAGATGAAGCAATACTCACTCTTGAAGTAAAAAACATACCGCAGGCTCCTTCAATCAATACTTTAACGCCGGTTTGTGAAGGTGGCGATTTACAATTAGAAACGACGGTAGTTGCAGGAGTTACTTATGAATGGAAGGGGCCTAACGGCTTTACTTCTGCTGATGAATCGATTGTAATAGCAGCAGTCACACAACAAAATGCAGGTGTCTATACGCTAACTGCCACAAGTAACGGCTGTACTTCTGTAGAGAGTAGTGTAAATGTGGTAATTAATCCATTGCCAAGAGCAGGTGAGGACGCACTTATACCTCTTTGTAATGAGGGTAATTCTGTTGATCTTACCAATTATTTGTCCGGAGCTTTCGATACTGATGGAGTGTGGGAAGACGTTAACGCTTCAGGAGCATTAACGGGAAATGCATTTGCAATAGATGGAATTGCTGAAGGTACATATCAGTTTAGATATCTGGTTACAAATGTTTGTAATGATACAGATGAGGCTATAATCGAAATACAGCTTAAAGATATACCGGATGCTCCTGTATTGAACCCTGTGGACGCAGTATGTGAGGGGACAGATGTACAGCTTTCGGCTGAACCTGTTGCAAATGCGACATATCAGTGGACGGGTCCTAACGGATTTACTTCAGCAGAGCAAAATCCTCTTATTGCTGCTGCCGTTCCGCTTGCAAGTGGAGATTATTCATTGAGTGTATTGGTAAACGGATGTACATCTGCCGTAACAACTGTACCTGTAACAGTAAATGCGCTGCCGCAATTCACTGTTGAAGGCAATACAGTGTTATGTGAGGGACAAACTTCGCTGCTTACTGTTATGCCGGGTAATTTTAATGGAGCAACGGCTTCTTACCAATGGTACCTTGAAGGAAATCTTCTTACTGATAACGGTTTAGCTTTACCGATATCCGGAATAGGGAATTATGAAGTTATCGTAACTAATGCAGATTGTACATCAAACCGTGAAATAACAGTAGTAGTGAATGATAATCCGTTCGAACTTGAATTGGGTTCAGGATGTATGAATTATGATTATATGCTATGGATAGAAAATATCACCGAGATCAGTGGGGCGACAGTTGTGTGGACAGGCCCTCAGAATTTTACCTTTACCGGTCTTCAGGCAAATATTACCAATAGGCCAGCGGGGGATTATACTGCTACAGTAACCAATGATGAAGGCTGTACGGCTGTTGCTACAATAACAATTGACAATACATCATGTATTATTCCCAAAGGGGTTTCGCCTAACGGAGATGGCCTGAATGATACTTTTGATCTTTCTAACCTTGATGTTATTGAGCTGAAAATATTCAACAGGTACGGACTTAAAGTATATGAAGCTCATAACTACCTTAATGAATGGCATGGTCAGTCGGATAAAGGTACACTGCCAACCGCTACTTATTATTATATAATAACTCTTTCGGAAGGGAAACAGGTTACTGGCTGGGTTTACCTTCAGAGGGAAGAATAATGTAATGATAACAAAAAAGCGCTTAGATATCCTAAGCGCTTTTTTTATTTTTTATCATCGTGATGCTGTCCAAGATGAGGATGGTGTCCCTCGTCATCTTCAGCTTCTGCTAACAGGCTTTCGCGTACTTTCTTGAACAGGTCGGATGAATAAACGAACTCAACAATAGATTTGTTTCTTGTTTCCAGTATCTGCTCGTTATTTCCTTCCCATTCCTTGATTCCGTTTTTCAGGAATACGATCTTTTCTCCAATCTGTAATACCGAGTTCATGTCGTGTGTATTGATTACAGTTGTAATGTTATATTCTTTGGTGATCTCCTGAATCAGTTCATCAATAACAATTGATGTTTCCGGGTCAAGTCCTGAGTTGGGCTCATCACAAAATAAGTATTTAGGGTTATTTACGATGGCTCTTGCAATCGCAACCCTTTTTTGCATACCTCCGGATATCTCGTTAGGGAACTTTTTGTTGGCATCCTTAAGGTTAACCCTGTCCAGTACCTGGTTTACCCTTTCTTTTATTTCACGGCTTCTCATGTTGGTAAACATCTTAAGTGGAAATGCTACATTATCTTCCACATTCATGGAGTCAAACAATGCACTTCACTGAAATACCATTCCTATTTCGGTACGCAAAGCCCTTTTCTCATCGGGAGTAAGTTCAGAATATATCCTTCCGTCAAAAGAAATGGTTCCCGAATCCGGGGAATGTATCCCTAAAAGGGTTTTAAGCATAACGGTTTTACCCGATCCGCTTCGGCCAATGATAAGGTTTGTCTTTCCTGTCTCAAATGTCGTAGAGATGCCTTTTAGTACTTTAGACTCCCCAAACGATTTCTCTATGTCTTTAACTTCTATCATGAGCTTAAAAGTAATTGGGTTACTATATAGTTCACCAAAATGATTACAACACTCGTCCATACGAATGAGGTTGTACTTGCTTTACCTACCTCAAGGGCACCACCCTTCATGTAATAGCCATGAAACGATGGTATGGTAGCTAACAGGAATCCGAAAAGGAATGTTTTGAAGAAGGCATAAAATACATGGAACGGAATAAAATCCTGCTGTAATCCCTGAAGGAACTGATCACTTCCTACAAATCCGCCATAAACACCTGCAAGCCATCCGCCAAGAATACCAAGGAACATAGATACCGCAATTACGAACGGATATAAAAGGAAAGCGATGATCTTAGGGAAGACAAGGTAGTTAAGCGAGTTAACTCCCATAACCTCAAGGGCATCTATCTGTTCTGTTACACGCATAGTACCTATGCTTGATGTAATGTATGAACCTGCACGCCCGGCCATAATGATGGAAATGAATGTAGGGGCAAACTCAAGTATTACCGACTGCCTTGTTGCAAATGCAATAAGCATTTTTGGGATAAGCGGGTTGGTAAGGTTAAGTGCAGTTTGTATTGCAACAACCCCACCAATAAAGAACGAAATAAAGGATACAATTCCCATTGATCCTATAATCAGGTCGTCTATTTCTTTAAAAATCAAAGGCTTCATTACCGTCCACTTTGTAGGTTTGTTAAAAACCTCCTTCAGCATCAGGAAATAGCGCCCTATCTGGTGTATTGCTTTTATCATTTAAAGTCTGAAAATAAATGGCTAAAATACCGAATTGTAGCCAGTAATTGATGATAGTTAATAGTTTTTTAATACTCCGTCCGGTCTAGAACAGTTTCTCTTTCATTTTTTTCCACCTGTAACTGCGAATGTATTTTGCCTGTTCTTCGTTAACAAGCAATGCTTTGCCTTCTTTCTTCGCTTTAAGGAATCCATTGATGTAATCAATAAACAGGAAAGGTTTCTTTTTGCGCATAGCAAGTTTTGCTCCGGCAATAGCCGTTATTAAAAATCCATATCCGAGCGTATAAAAAGCTTCGCCCTGTTTGTAACGGGCCGCCTTGTTATAGTTGGCTCCGGTAGGTTTAAGGTGTTTTACTTTAAGCCTTTCGATGGTAACTACTTTCCAGCCGTAGAATTTAGCCAGCAATTCGTCAACGGTATCCCAGCCCATAGCAGGGCGAAGCCCGCCCATTTGGAAGAACAACTCTTTGCGGTATGCTTTGAATGCTCCTCTAATATGATCTTTGTCGGTCAGGTTTTCCAATATCCAGTCACCGTTTTTTTCGATGTAAGCAAATCCTCCTGCCATACCTACTTTTTCATCATTTTTAAAAGCTTCTAAAACCGTTTCAAAATAGTCAGAAGGAAGAATGAGGTCAGCATCCAGTTTTACGATTATGTCGTAATTATCATCAATTGTAGCCTGTCCGGCATGAAAAGCCTGTATTACTTTGCTTCCCGGCATGTGTACAGCATCTGATTGTTTGTTTACCAAAGTGATCCAAGGATGTTTTTCGGCAAATTCAGTAACTATCGCAGCTGTTGTATCAGTTGAATTATCATTAACCACTACAACTTTGGCAGGCAGTACAGTTTGGTCTGCAAGTGATTGCAGGGTTAGTCCCATAAAGGCTTCTTCGTTGTGAGCGGGTATAATGCAATAGTATTTCATTGATTTTTATTTTGCCCTTTCGGCATATACGATGTAATATCTTGGCGTTATCGAGCGTAGTAACGGACGTATGCCTAACTTCTTTGCAGGGTTAGTCCATTTTTTACGGTCTTTAATAACCCATCCGGTTTTTTCAAGAAGCCAATCCAGCTGCCAGTCTTCAAACTCATGGTAGTGCCTGTCCCACATATCGGTTTTGCTGCGGTATGCCGGACTGAACCATAATCGTAAAGGGACAGAAATTATAAGCTTGTCGCTTTTTACATTCTGTAATACGGTAAAAGGATTCAGCAGGTGTTCAAAAATCTCAAAAGCTGTAAATACATCATAACCGCCTTTTGCTAATGCGGCCTGGTCTATATCCACATCTTCACCTGTCGTATTGGCAACGTTATAGCCTTCCTTTTTCATAATGCCTGAGAAAGGATTTTCTACACCTAGGTCTAGGATGGAGTTATTAGTTGTGATATGCTTTTTAAGGAATTCCAGTGTTAACGCATAGCGTTTATGGGGAAAGGTATTTTCGTACATCGCGACAATTATAATGAAGGTCAAAAATATGAAAAAGTATAGTCTTATTTGATAATTGCAGCCTATATTTGTTATTCGCTTATATCATATCTCTCACTATTGAAAAGCAAAACGTTACATAAGCAGGTTGTTTACTTTGCAATCATCAACTACCTTGGTACTGCCATAGGAATCATTTCGGCACTATTTATCTACCCGTTGGATTTTGCTTTTTCCGGAACAATTAAGTTTGTTGATAATATGGCACAGATGCTGTATCCCATTATGGTACTTGGGGCTTCTCATGCGCTGATAAAATTTTATCCTGAGCTTAATGACGAAAAAAGAAAACAGCTGTTCAATTACAGTATGCTTTCTGTAGCCACGGTCAGCGTGATTGTACTTTTAGGGATTTTCCTTTTTAATACTGTTACAGGTTATGAGGATGCGATACTCATTTACTTTGCGTTTCCGGTAGGTTTGGCATTGGCGTATATTGATCTTTTCAGGAAACAGGCACAGGATCTACAAAGACTGGCGGTGCCAACGCTTTTCGAAAAAATAATACCAAAAATAATACTGCCGATTTTATTTCTTCTGGTTATAAAACAAATCGCAGGAGTAAACGAGTCCCTTTTTATTTACGCGGTTGCGTTCCTTCTGATAGGTGTGTTTATCGGGGTGTATCTTTTCAGGCACTTTAAGCCGGGTTTCAACTACAGGTTCAAGACGTTATTTGGAGAAATTTCGAGAAAAGATTATATTAAATACAGCCTTTTTTCCTTTACGGCAAGTTTAGGTTCTTTATTGGCTTTCAGGATCGATGGGATTATTATTTACAACTGGATATCAGAAGATGCTAACGGTATATTCAGTAATGGAGCCACACTGGCATCTACATTGCAAATTCCTGCAGTGGGAATGTTTGCTCTTTATGCACCGTTGATTTCTAATTACCTTAAAGACGGTAATCTTACCGAGCTGAATGTAAAATACAAAGAAGTAGCCCGCTTGCTTTTCTTTATAGGAGCTGTTTTATACAGCTGTATCGTTTTGGGTATAGATGATCTTTTCAGTCTGCTGCCTACTGGGCCTGCGCTGAAGCAAACAACGCCAATCATTTATATTTTAGGGTTTAGTGTGCTTATCAATATGGCCACAGGTTTTAATACCGAAATCATTACCTATTCAAAATATTACAGGTTCAATATGATTGCTATCTGTTGCCTGATATTTGTAAATATTGGGCTTAATGTATTCTTTTTGAGTTGCACTGAATTAGGTATAATAGGTGTGGCTTATGCCTCATTTATATCGGTAACACTGTTTAATATTCTTAAACTACTGTTTCTTTATAAGAAATTTAAGCTGTTGCCTTTTGATATTAAATTCGCTAAAATGATGCTTGTTTTTGCGCTAAGCGGATTCATAGTTTATATTTTGCCCGATTCAGAATATCATTTACTGAATCTGGTATATAAAACAGGTCTTTCCCTTCTGATAAATGTGGTGGCCATATATAAATTAAGGCTTGTCTATCAGGTGAATCAGTGGATTGATAAAGGATTAAATATGATTAAATATTAGTCTGAGCTCCGGAGGAGCGGTATATTTATAGAGCTGAGGTAATTATACAAAAGAGCTCCGGAGTAGCGACATATTATATGCCGCTCCTCCGGAGCTCTTTTTGTTGGGGAATATTATTGCTATAAGTACACCACTCCTCCGGAGCTTTGCTATATCTTATATACAAAAGCATTGATGTTCATTCCGGCACCAACCGATGCAAAAATAACCACATCACCTTTGTTAAGTTCCTGATCCTCTAATTGTCCTTTTATAAGTAAATCATACAGCGTAGGAATGGTAGCCACACTGCTATTGCCCAGGGTGTGTATGCTCATAGGCATTACCTTTTCCGGAGCGGTTTTTCCATACAGTTTATAAAAGCGATTAATGATGGCCTCGTCCATTTTTTCGTTTGCCTGATGGATCAGTATCTTTTGTACATTATCGATGCTTACGCCGCTGTTTTCAAGGCATTCTTTCATGGCTTGCGGAACACGGCTCAATGCGAATTCATATATTTTACGACCGTACATTTTAATGTAACGCACATCCGGGTCGTGATCTTTGTTGAATGAATTTCCGAAGAAAAGGAAATATGCTTCTTCGTAAGTATAGGACGCTGTTTCATGGGCAAGTATGCCACCTTCTTCATCCGTGGCTTCAATGATACTGGCACCGGCACCGTCAGAATAGATCATACTGTCCCTGTCGTGCGGGTCAACCACACGCGATAAGGTTTCGGCACCTATTACAAGGCATCTTTTAGCCATACCGGCCTTGATATAGGCCTGCGCCTGAATAACGCCCTCAACCCAGCCCGGACAGCCAAACAGGATGTCATAAGCCACACACTTAGGGTTTTTAATCTTAAGGCTGTGTTTTACGCGGGAGGCAAGGCTCGGAAGGATATCCGTCTGGATTGCACCTTCTTTTACGTTACCAAAGTTGTGTGCAAAAATAATATAGTCTAAAGTCTCAGGATCTATGTTGGCATCTTCAATCGCCTTTTGCGCAGCATAAAAAGCAATATCAGAGGTCAGCAGGTTTTCTTCTACATAGCGGCGTTCTTCAATACCGGTAATTTGTTTGAACTTTTCGGTTACTATTTCATTGGAATAAGACAGTGGAGTACCGTCATCATCCAGAAACAGATGTTTGGCAAAGTCAGCGTTGGTTACAACGCGATTGGGGATATAACTCCCCGAACCTGTGATCCTGATATTCATAGTATATTAATGTTTGTTTAAAAGCTAAGTTAACCAAATATACTATACAAAAGGGTTAAAAATAATATGCATGCATATTATTTAAAAAATAGTCTGTTTTTTGTTAGAAAAATTATGTAGTCAGTAATTTATATGGCTGAAACTTTTATTTTCATAATAGTTGCTATAGATAGGGCTCGGGTTTTTATTTTCTCCGCATTCGGTCCGGTAAACAATTCGTCTACTGTTGCAGTAAAATGACCCAGCCAAACGTCAAAGTGTTCACTTGTAAGCTGTTCTTTATCGTTTAATTGCATGTGTACATGCATAGGGTTGTTGTGGTATGGGCCGGTATGAAACATACTGAGTTCCCAAAAATCAGTAATTTTTGGCAAGTGTTCCTCAAGATCTATTTGGGCAACATCAGTAAATATATAGCTAACGCTCTCGTCGTTAAGTAAGCGTGTGTAAAAAGCTCTTGTAAGTACTTCAAGGTCGGCTCTTGATTCTATGTCTTTCATTTAATTTCTTTTCAGCAAATTTAGCCAATGGCTTTTATTCGTTTTTATGACATAAGTCAATAAACAATAAAAGAAAAGGGCTGCGATTGCAGCCCTTTATATTAGTTTTCCATGTAAGCCTCGATTGGCGCACAAGAACAAACAAGGTTCCTGTCTCCGTAGGCGTCATCAACACGACGAACACCAGGCCAGAATTTATTCTCATGAAGGTACTCCAGCGGGAATGCCGCTTTTTCTCTTGTATAAGGGAAATCCCAGTTGTCTGTTGTAAGCATTGCTAATGTATGTGGAGAGTTTTTCAGTACGTTGTTTTTGTCGTCTGCTGAAGCCTCTTCGATTTCTTTACGAATAGCGATCATCGCATCACAGAAACGGTCAAGTTCCTCAAGATTCTCACTCTCGGTAGGCTCGATCATTAATGTTCCTGCCACAGGGAATGATACTGTTGGCGCGTGGAAACCGTAGTCCATTAAACGCTTAGCGATATCAGTAACCTCGATACCGTTAGCTTTAAACGGACGGCATTCGATGATCATTTCGTGAGCAGCACGGCCCATTTCTCCTGTATAAAGCGTGTCGTAGTGACCTGCTAATCTTTCTTTAATATAGTTAGCATTAAGGATAGCATGGTGTGTAGAGCTTGTTAGTCCTTCAGCACCAAGCATAGTGATGTAGCCATAAGAGATAAGGCATACAAGGGCAGAGCCCCATGGTGCAGCTGATACAGCAGTAATAGCATTGCTTCCTCCTGTTGGGATTACAGGGTTTGTTGGAAGGAATGGTACAAGGTGCTCAGCAACACAGATAGGTCCAACGCCTGGTCCACCACCACCGTGAGGGATAGCAAACGTTTTGTGTAGGTTAAGGTGACATACGTCAGCACCAATGGTAGCAGGGTTAGTAAGACCAACCTGAGCATTCATATTAGCACCGTCCATATATACCTGACCACCATTCTCGTGGATTATGTTTGTAAGCTCGATGATAGAAGCCTCGTATACACCATGTGTAGATGGGTAAGTAACCATCAAACATGCAAGGTTATCCTTGTGAAGGATAGCTTTTGCTTTAAGGTCTTCTACGTCGATGTTTCCGTTCTCAGAAGTTTTGGTAACTACAACCTCCATACCTGCCATGTGAGCAGTTGCAGGGTTAGTTCCGTGAGCCGATGCAGGGATAAGCGCAATGTTTCTGTGGCCTTCACCTCTTGACTGGTGGTAAGCACGGATAACCATTAGTCCTGCGTATTCTCCCTGAGCACCAGAGTTTGGCTGTAATGTAGTGCCGGCAAAACCAGTGATTACGTTAAGCTGCTCTTCAAGTTTTTTAAGCATTTCCTGGTATCCCTGAGCCTGTTCAACAGGAGCAAACGGGTGAATGTTGTTCCAGTTAGGCATACTTAGCGGAAGCATCTCTGATGCTGCGTTAAGTTTCATGGTACAAGATCCAAGAGAGATCATAGAGTGGTTAAGGGCAAGGTCAAGACGCTCCAGTTTTTTGATGTAGCGCATGATAGCCGTTTCACTGTGGTATTTGTTGAATACATCGTGCGTAAGGAACTCGCTTGTTCTGTTAAGAGAAGCAGGGATAGCAACAGTTTCTGTAAGAGCAGTTACTTTATCGGCAGTTTTTCCTGCAGCTTCAGCAAATATGCTTACGATGTCGTTAATGTCGTTTAGAGAAGTTGTCTCATTGAAAGCAACTGCTACAGTGTCGTTAGACGGGTAGTAGAAGTTAATCTCTTTTTTCTCGGCAGCAGCCTTAACTTTAGCAGCATCCGCTTTTACAAGGATAGTGTCAAAGAAAGAAGTGTTTGCCTGCTCAATGCCAAGTTTAGCAAGAGCCTCTACAGTTGTAGCAGCCGATGCGTGAACTTTATCAGCAATGTACTGAAGACCTTTCGGTCCGTGGTACACAGCATACATACCTGCCATTACAGCAAGAAGTACCTGAGCTGTACAAATGTTAGATGTAGCTTTTTCACGTTTGATGTGCTGCTCACGAGTTTGTAGTGCCATACGTAATGCACGGTTACCGTTAGTGTCGATAGTAACACCAATGATACGTCCCGGCATGCTACGCTTGTACTCTTCTTTAGTAGCGAAGAAAGCAGCGTGAGGGCCACCATAACCCAGAGGAATACCAAAACGCTGAGTAGTACCTACTGCAACGTCAGCTCCCATTTCACCCGGTGAGGTAAGTTTCACAAGGCTTAATATATCAGCGGCAACGGCTGTTTTGATATCGTTAGATTTTGCTCTTGAAATAAAAGCAGCATAATCGTAAACCTGACCGTGTTTGCCAGGGTATTGAAGCATAGCTCCGAAGAAATCGTCGCTGAATTCAAATGTTTCGTGGTTGCCTATTACAAGCTCAACACCAATTGGAGTTGAACGTGTTTGTAGTACAGAAAGGGTTTGAGGAAGAATTTCTTCAGAAACGAAGAATTTGTTAGCGTTAGCTTTTTTCTTCTCACGAGAACGCACGTCAAATAAAAGTGCCATAGCCTCAGCTGCTGCAGTACCTTCATCTAGAAGTGATGCATTTGCGATTTCCATACCTGTAAGTTCAATTACAGTAGTCTGGTAGTTAAGCAAAGCTTCTAGACGTCCCTGAGCAATCTCTGCCTGGTATGGTGTATAAGCAGTATACCATCCCGGGTTCTCAAAAATGTTTCTTTGGATAGGAGCCGGAACAATAGCAGGGTGGTAACCTAAACCGATATAAGACCTGAAGATCTTATTTTTGTTTCCTAACTGCTGAATGTGGCTGCTGTATTCATATTCCGTCATTGCCGGCTCAAGGTTCAGAGGAGCCTTAAGGCGAATGTCATCCGGTAGTGTTTCGTAGATTAATTGGTCAATAGATTCGACACCAATGGTCTTAAACATATGTTTCAGATCATTCTCCCTTGGGCCAATGTGTCTTAAAGCAAAAGCATCTGTTTTCATTATTTTCTTATGCGTTGTTTTTAGAGGCACAAAATTAGTTATTTATATTCAATTTTTAATGCCTTTTTGCAACCGAATTTTGTGATTTTTTCATTGTAAATCTGTTACTGTTAGGATATTGATTAATTTTGTAAGATGAGTGTTATAAAAAAGCTTTTCTGGCTCTATGTCTATGGTAGTATGCACGTTGGGGCATCTGTACTCGCACTGATACTGATGACCAACCACATGTTCCATATACCCTTTAGCTGGGCGGTTGCGGTTTTTGGCTTTTGTGGAACCATGTTCAGCTATAATTTTATGAAGTATGACGGACTTTTTCGCGTAAAAAAAACAGCAGGCAAAAGAGTAAAATTTGTGGTATACCTGAGCACGATTGCCCTGGTTGCAGCCGGAGTGAGTTTCTTTTTTCTGGAGAGGATAACGCAGATAGTAGCAGTCATTTTTCTTGTACTTACTGCCCTTTATACCGTTCCGTTTTTTCCAAATACCAAAAACCTGCGCAACTGGAGTGGGGTGAAAATATATATTGTGGCATTTTGCTGGGCGGGAATAACAACCGTTGTACCCATAATTAATGCTCATGCACCAATAAACAGTGATATCTTCCTGAAATTTACCCAAAGGTTTATGCTGGTGATTATGCTTATACTCATTTTTGAGATCATCGATCTTAAAGAAGACGATCCGCACCTGAAAACCATACCGCAGCAGATAGGAGTGGGGCGTACTAAAATATTGAACCTGATTTTTTTAGTGCCGTTCTTCTTTTTGGAATTCCTAAAGATCCATGTTGATTATCGCCAGATAGCGGCAAACCTTATCATGGTTATTACCACAGCACTATTTACTATTTACGCTACACCTCAACGCCCAAAATACTATACGTTATTTTGGGTGGAGAGCATCCCGATATTCTGGTTGGGACTGGTGATGCTGATAAGTAGCCTTTAAAAACAAAAACCCTGCAGCTGCAGGGTTTCGTAGTATTGTCAAAAAGTTTTTTTAGAATGTAAACCTCATGCTTATATTGTAGGTTCTTCCGTTACCAAAAAAGACATTGTTACCGTCAGCAAGGCCTTTATATATCCTCCCTGTTGACTGATATGTTCCGTCCGCAGGGTCAGAGCTAACATTTGCCGTGGTCTTTATAGCAGAGGTGCTTTCAGAAATATAAACCTCATCAAGCAGGTTATTAATGTTTGCCCTGAAAGTTAGTGATGTATCCGTAAAATCCATTCTATAGGTTACACCGGCATCCATAAGGTCGAAAGCCGGCAGTTTTAAATTGTCTTTTTCAACAGCTGTTGCATACAGGCTGCTGTAATTTCTCCAGTCGGCATCAACGCTAAGCCCTTTGGTAACCTTATAGGCAGCGCCAAATCCCCATGTTGTTTGCGCACCACCGCCTACTTTACCGCCTTTTACATCTTTTACGGTTTCACTTATAATGTTCCTGTTCTCATCGCGTAGTACAGTATATACATTATCATCATATTTCCAGTCGCCCACAGAGGCAAACCATTTAAGGCTAAGATTTTTTAACGGGCGTGCGGTCAGTTCGGCCTCAATACCTTTGTGTAGCTGATGTACACCATTATTGGTAGTGTATACAAGCGTGTTCGTATCTTCGTCGGTATCACTTGTTGTGGTAACCCTGTCTTTCCAACGTGTCATGTATGCGTCCAGATTAAGATCTACAAGAGAACTTGTGAAACGGTAACCTGCTTCAAAACCTGTTATTTTTTCATTTTTTGTAAGCGGGTTTACTTCATTGCGGAAATTCAGGTAAATATTATCGTGGTAGGGTTGTCTTGAATAAAAACCTGCATTGGCAAAAATAGTGTGCTGTTCTGCAAATGTATAGCTTGCTCCGGCTTTAACATTGTATCCAGTGTTATTTATCTTGTCTGATTTTTCATTCTCCTGTGTGTATTGAAAACGATCCCAGCGCACATGACTCTGGTTAGATACTGCGCCCTGTAGGAAAGCCGAAAAATCCTCAGATGCATATTCCATCTGTCCAAAAAGTCCGCCATAGCTTATCCTCTCGTCATAGTCATAATCTATTTTCTGGAAATCATCCGGTTTTTTGTCAAAAAAGGCACTCCACGGGTTGGCACTATATCGGTCAGTTACTACATAACCGTTTGGTGATTGTACGTTTCCATCGGCGCCACTATTTGGAACAGCAAAGCCATTCAGTCCTAAGAAATTATTTATGGTTCTGTAATGTGTACCTTTGTAAGTGCGGACATCTAATCCTATGTTGTAGGTAAGTTTTTCGTTTATCTTATGGTTAAAATTAGAAACTACACCATACCAGGCATGGTTATTTACAGAGTTACGTATTGCATAACCTGATCCTCCGGGTGCAGTAGAGCCTATTCTGTCGGGAACATTAAGAATATTATTCTGTCGGATGCCGTCAAAATCAATCTGTCCGTTTCTCATTCCTCTCGCGGCCGGATCGGTAGATGCTTTTGTACCCCAGCTTCCTGTACCTCCTCCACGACCATACGATGCATAGGCAACAGTACTAAGGTTCATATTATCACTGATATTGAAATCCCAGTTAAGGTTTAGTACCGGCTTATGATAGTAGTTTGTCCTTTCGCTAAGGTAATCACCGTTTAAGAATCCATAATTACTGTTGTATTTCCTTCCGTAACGTTGATAATTTGCGATAGATTTTGTGTAATTCTGGTCGTGTGCCTGAGGTGCACCAAATACTAGAAAGTTAAAAAGGTGCTTCTCGTTAAGTTTGTATCCAAATGAAAGGAAATAGTTGTAGCCTTCTCCCTGAGTACCACGGTTGTAACCCTCGCCACTCCATTTTGATAAAAGGAAGCTAACCCCAAAACCGTTATCCATAAGCCCGGTGTTGTAGGCTGCAGTATTTTTCATATAGTTATCGTTACCAAACATAGACTGTGCAAACCCGCCTCTTCTCAGTTCAGTAGCTTTGGTTACAATATTTACAGTACCACCAACAGATGATATGGCAAGTTTAGATGAACCTAAACCACGCTGTACCTGTACATGGTTGGCCACATCGGTCATTCCACTCCAGTTACTCCAGTACATATTACCATCTTCCATACCGTTTATAGGTTGTCCGTTAAGCATAAAAGCAGTATTGGTCTGGTCAAAACCACGCACATACATTTTAGAATCTCCGTAACCACCTGCCTGGCTTGCTACATAAATGCCCGGTGTGTTTTTCATTACTTCAGGAAACTCCTGGTTACCCGATTTTTCAACCAGTTCCCTGCGGCTTATATTGCTTACTGCTACCGGGGTGCGCCTGTCTTCTTCAAGATCTATAACTCCCTTACCCACAATAATAATCCCTTCAAGGTCTTTTGCATCGTTTTGCATTTTTATTGTACCCATATTCAGGACAGTACCGGGTGTAATAGTAATGTTTAGGGTCTTGATCTCAAATCCTAGATGAGAGATTGTAAGCTGTGCGGATGTCGCATTTGTGGAAATAGTAAAATTACCATCTCCATCAGTTGTGGTAATGCTGTCTGTTCCTTTAATCATTACCGTTGCTCCCGGCAGGGGGAGGTTTTGCTCGTCATGTACCTTCCCGGTAACGGTTTCCTGTGCCATCAGGAAGGCGGAAGACAATAGCAGTAATGCCGTAAAAAATAATTTTGCAAAGTTTTTCATTCTGTGCTTTTTAGAGTTTAGATTTCCTAAAAATTGTTTTTTACTGAAAAACATAGGTTAACTGATTGTTAAATAGGATATTGATGTGGGTTTGTTTATCCTTAAGAAACTATTAGTTAACAGCTTAACAAAATATTAAGAACATGGTTGATTTTTGGGTTAAGGTTATTTAACCTATCTATAATATATTATGCTTGACTAATAAATTACAGGCAAAAGATCAGGTGAGTTTACTCAATGCCTTTTCCAAATCACCATAGATAAATTTGAATCCGTTTTCCTGTAATCGTTTCGGGATCAAGTTTCGGCTTTTCAGTACAAGTTCAGTTTCTGTACCAATAAGCTTTGCGCCAATTTTTATCAATAACCTGCCAATCGGAATACCGAACGGTATATTTTTTACTTCGCGAAGCATTTTCATAAAATCCCTGTTGCGGACCGGATGAGGTGAAACCACATTTACAACACCCTCCATTTCTTTGTCAATAATGTAGGTGGCACGGGCAAAATCTTTTTCGTGTATCCAGCTTACAAACTGCCTTCCGTTGCCCTGTTTTCCTCCAAAGCCCAGATATGCCAGTCTTTTCAGGGGTATATATGCTCCTCCTTTTTTACCAAGTACTATTGAGGTTCGCAATGCTGTTTTTTTGGTTTGTGGAGTTTCAGCCTGAAAGAATGCCTTTTCCCACATGCGTGCAACATTCATGGAAAAGTCGAAACCAATTTCGCCTTTAACCTCATCCATCTGTTTGTTTTCACTATGCCTGTAAATAGTAGCAGTAGAACTATTAAGCCAGTGTTTGGGTGGGTGAGTGCACTGCAAAACTGCTCTATTAAGGATAGAGGTACTGTCTATCCTTGAAGCCATGATCTCACTTTTGTTCTTTGGTGTATACCGGCAGTCTACTGATTTGCCGGCAAGGTTAATAAGTACATCGGCAGTTTCGAGTTCGCGCTCCCAGCCCGTCATGGTTTTTGCATCCCAATGAATATACCGAACGGTATTTTTTATTCCTGATTTTCCACGGGTGAGTACTACAATTTCCTCTGCTTTATTTCTGAAATGTTCAATTAGTACCTGACCCAGAAATCCTGTACCCGCGGCTATAATTAGTTTTTTCATTTTCTACTGTTTTTATAGATGTAATTGGTGAGGTAAAGGAAATAGAAGGCTGTGAATCCCGGAAAAAGAAAATAGGATAGTATTCCAGGTAAATCAAATAAATCATATTTGAGACAGCGTGTTAAAGCTATCAGTATAAAATCGATACCTACAAATAACCAATAGCGACTGAGCAGTTGTTTTTCCTTTTTATTTAGGGTTGCCCGATAAAAAGTTATAGTTAATGCCAGTACAATCTGAATTGTACCAAGTAATATCATTAAAAGCATTCCTACAGTTGGAACCATGAAAAGAAAAACGTTACAAAAAACAGCCCATGTGTTTATGTTGTGCATTGCTTTCATTTTGTACACGTTATTATGTAATAGCCAAAATTATTCATCTGCACTCCTGATAACAAGGCAAACAGAGAACCTTTAAGGTTATTGATGGTTTGTGCTTTCAGTTTTTCATGGTTCAGTATTTTACGTAACACAAATCCGCTGATGGCAAAAGGTACATGCAGTACAGATGGTGCAACCCTGAAAGAAATATCTTCAATAACTATATTGCTGAAACCGATCTCTTTAAGGCTTTTTTTGACAGAAGGAATATTACCCAGTTTTTCAAGACTCCATCCATTGCAAAGGTTTTTATAGCAATAGCTGCCGCCTGGACACAGGTCTTTGATTTCTTTTTTAAGAAAAGCATCGGCTACCACAAGTTTGGCTCCGGGTTTTAATATACGATAGGCTTCCGTAAAAGAATCATTACTATGTCCGCTATGGCAAAAGCTTTCTATTGCGATGGCACCATCAAGCGAGTTGCTCTCAAAAGAAGTGTGGTTGTAATCTTCAATCCTAATGCTGCCATTAAGTCCGGTAAGCATTTTGTTCCCTTCGGTAGCCTGAAATTCAGACAATGTTATCCCATGAATGCTCAGGTTTTGAAAATGCCTTAATCCATAGCGCATTGTTCCGCCCATGCCACACCCAAGGTCTGCAAATGTTTGATTGTTATGGGTAGTAAGCCTACTAAATATCTGACGGTTCATTTCATTAAGCATGCTGTCCCTTCTGAAAGGATTACTTCGTGTTGGACTGTAATAGCCAAAGTGCATATTGTAATCACGGCTCCAGAATTCATAATCTTCTGTTGCTTCATTATAGAGTTCAGCAGTTTTAAGGTTGTTGTCTTCATGAATAAGACCGGTGTGTTGGTGTTGTAGCGTAGTCATGATTGATTGGTTTATAGTAATTTAAGGTTGTGAAGCAGGAGAAGGGTATAAACAACTGCAAACAATACAAACAGGGTATTCATAAAATAGCTGCCAATTTTAAAATGCAGCCTTTGCGGAATCTGGTACATAGGGTAATAGGCAATTTGCGTAGCCACTTTACCAACCCAATACGCAGCAATTAGTCCGGTAATGGCAATAGCCAGATGGGTTTGGTTCTTCAAATCATCGGTTAACAGTATAGCAATTAATCCAAAGCTGAAGTTCAATCCCTGAATGTACCTGCCATAAGTTTTTGCGATTTCCTGATTGAGGGGTTTGAGTTGCTTTACATCATTATACCAGTCAAATACCTGATGCCTGATGTATGGATAAATAAGTGCTGTAAAGATCTGGCCGCATCCGCCCAGGATGATTAGCCAGTTAGGAATTGTTAAGTCCATGATTTTCGTTTTTAGTTTCAACAAATAATATAGCAGTCAGGTATATCGCCAGTAGTGGAGGCAATGCCCATATCCACTGCCACGATGTGTTTATCCATAGTACAAAAAAGAGAATCGTTACGATAAAGTAAATTGAAAGAGATACATCCTTAAAATCTTTTTGAATGAACAGGCATATTGCCTGTATTATCTGAAAAAAGCCTGTAAATATTGGTACTATAGCAGCAAAGAACCATAAAGGGTTATAAATGAATCCTAGTAACCCCAAAGCTATTGGTGTTCCTACAAAGAAATAATTAAGGTGTAAAATACTTTTCATTATATTGATAATTTTAAACTTTCAGAAAAAAATGAAACATTTTTTGATAAAAAAAGCTAACGCATTAGCTTCATGACAAGTCCGGCCAGCCAGTTGTCTTTATATTCGGTTGCTTTTTCGAGCATATTATCTGCTTTTAGCACAAAATCATACAGTTTTTCTGTCTGATCCGTAAAATGTTTTGCCTCGGCAGATTTATCATCTTTTACTCCGGTAGAAACTTCTTTCAATACCTTAAGGGCCGGTTTGATTTCTCTCTTGCTGCGTTCCTGCGCAATTTTTACAGCCAGTTCATCAAGGTCTTTTTCGGCAGTAAAGAACTCACGTCGTTCTCCCTGTTTGAATTCTTTATACACAATGCCCCAATCCATAAGGGCACGCAGATTCATGCTGGCATTACCACGTGATATTTGCAGTTCCTCCATAATGTCTTCCATAGAAAGCGGTTCGGGAGCGATCATAAGCAGGGCATGTATCTGTGCCATGGTCTTATTGATTCCCCACTGAGAGCCTAATGCTCCCCAGGTTTGTACGAACTTATTTTTTGCTTCTTTGAATTCCATACATCAAATGTATAACTTTATTTTTAAACTTTCAAAAATATTTGAAAGTTATTTTATCAGAAATTTTATATTTGATAAAAATACAGGCAATGAGGTTATTGAGTAGCTTATTTTTATTGATGATATGTCTTGGATGCAAAAAGGAAAATCATCCCAAGATTGAGATTTATTTATTGAAGAATCGCCAAATATGTGTTGATTGTTTGCCTTATATTGAATCAGGGGAATATTATAATGCTGAAGTTGATGTTGCAGGGTTGCTTAAAAGAGCAGGCTATGACACAATTTTAAAACAAGTAGTATATGCAGGCGAGTTTAAAGTTAAAGCTTCAGATTTAGAAAAAACTCCATTAATTAGTGATGAAGAAATAACTTATCTGAATTTAAAGTCGAAGGAAGATAAGATTGTCATTAGTCCTTTGGCAGCAAAGCGTATTTACAAAATGTATCCTGAAAATAGTTATGGTAATCAATTTGCAATAACTATTGATGGTAAACCTGTTTTTACAGGATATTTTTGGTCATACATGTCACGGTATTGGTGTGACTGGTATCAGATTTGTGTGCCTCATCCAGATGATAATATTCGAAATGATGGAAAGAATAAGGAACTTTCGATTTATTTGGGTATTAGAGATGGAAGAAGGCATGATATCAAACTGGATAGTTTATCATACCCCGAAGAACTCATCAAAGCCTTCCGTTTTTCAAATCGTCTAATCGAATAAATTGCGCAGTAGATTCCCCATAGGTAAAAACCTATCCCTTTTCAGTTGAATACAGAAGCAATTCAAAAAGGGTAATAGTGAATTTTGAGGTATCATAAATAACCTTAAAATAACTATTATGAAAACAAAAATTACAATGCTGATGCTGCTTTTGTGTGCGGCAATACAGGCGCAGACCGTAAAAGTGAGCGCTTCTGAACCTGATGCTAATATCATCGTTAACGGGCAACAGGTAGGTGTAGGTACTTATAAACTGAAAATCGATAAGGATGAATGTTATAAAGTAAAAGTTGAAAAACCGGGCTTCCTTAAATATGAATCGACCGTATGTGGAAAGAAGGCAGGGCCGGAAGCGCCTAAAAGCGTTTACTTCGAAATGAAAAAAGATGATGCCGAAGAAGCTTCAATCAAAACTGACCATGCAAATGTTGACTTCGCTATTGAAGTGAATAAAGACCTGAACATAAATGACGCATGGAAGCTTACTTCGCAAATTGTTACCGATTATTTTGATGCTATTGAAGTAAGTGACAAAGAGACTTCATACCTGCGCACTGCATGGAGCGTGCAGTCTTTCCAGCAAAATACGATCAGGACGCGCCTTATTATTAAACTATCCAAATCTGAACCACTGACATTTAAGGTGAAACTGGTAAGTGAGTCATCTGGCGCGAGCGGTACCAGCGTAAAGGCTGATGAGCAGTTTCACGACTGGGACAGGGTGTTGCGCAAATACCAGAATGTAATATCTGATTTTTCAACACGCCTTGCTAAAAAATAAATTATTAAAACATGGTTATTTTATGATAGGTGCCTTTGCTGTCAGGCAGGAATGGCACTGGTAATTATGTGGAGCCCCGGAAATCACCGGGGCTTTTTTATTGTGAGAATAGTTTAGAAAAAACAGGTAAAAACACCTATACCAGCAATTTAATTTATTATGAGATTTGTATCCACACGTAAATTATAATTGTTATGACACCGGAACAGGTAATAGAAAAAATTTTATTGGGAGGGCTGTTAGGCCTGCTTGGCCAGGGTATAAGAATGGCAATAGGTTTAAAGAAATTGTCGGATACCAATGCTCAAAGGGATTCTAAGGAAGAACTTAATACTGGCCGTTTAATGGTGAGCCTTTTTATCGGTTTTGTAGCAGGTGCTTTATATGTTTTGGTTAATGGTTTCTCGAATCAGCCGGATGTAGAGAATGGCGAATATATAGGTAACCAGTTTGTGTTTACAGTAATAGCTGCCGGTTATGCAGGAAGCGATTTTATTGAAGGCCTTTTCAATACTTATATGGCTAAAATGCCAACTGCCGGTTCAGGTAATACAGGTACAACTGTTACAGGAACAAATCCGGTAGTTGTTGCGCCTGCAAATACAGCCGATACTGCTGTCGTGGTCAATCAGCCACCTGCTGATACACCACCACCTGCGGGCAATCCCCAGAACGATTCAGGCATAGTAGCCAACCCTGCGTAAAAGTAAAAACCCCGAAGTATATCTTCGGGGTTCTTTTTATCTGGTAATCGAATGATCTAAAAATCTATAATAGTCCTGCTCTTTTTAATAGTGCTTCCGGCCTTGGTTCATGCCCGCGGAAGCGTTTGTATAATATCATAGGATGTTCTGTCCCTCCTTTAGAAAGCACATTATCTTTGAATTTATTGGCGGTTTCCCTGTCAAAGATGCCTTTTTCCTGAAAGTATTCAAAAGCATCAGCGTCCAGTACTTCAGCCCATTTATAACTATAATAGCCCGATGAATAGCCTCCTTGGAAAATATGAGAGAAAGCTGTACTCATAGCATTTTCTTTTACATCAGGATAAAGTTGTGTTGGTGCAAATTGCTCCGATTCAAAAGCTTTTAAGTCGGTAATGCTGCTTGGGTCGGCACTATGCCATCCCATATCCAATAGTCCGAAACTCAATTGGCGCATGGTAGCCATTCCTTCCTGGAAGCTTGCGCTCTCTTTTATCTTATTGATATACTCCATTGGAATAACTTCGCCTGTCTGGTAATGATGAGCAAATAGCGCAAGTGCTTCGGGCTCATAACACCAGTTTTCCATCACCTGGCTAGGTAGTTCTACAAAGTCCCAGTATACGCTGGTACCGCTAAGGCTAGGGTAGATGGTGTCTGCAAGCATGCCGTGTAGCGCATGTCCAAATTCATGGAACAATGTGGTTACTTCGTTAAAAGTAAGTAATGATGGTTTAGTCTCAGTTGGTTTTGTAAAGTTGCAGACAATCGACACATGAGGCCTTTCGTTTGTACCGTCTTTTACATATTGCGATTTGAACGATGTCATCCATGCACCGTTGCGTTTCCCTTTACGCGGGAAGAAATCTGCATAGAAAATAGCAACTAGATTGCCATTCTCATCTTTTACTTCATATGTGGTAACATCTTTATGGTATTTGTCGATGTCCTGAACCTCTTCAAACTTCAGTCCGTATAGTTTGCCGGCGATTGTAAAAGCACCACTAAGTACATTTTCCAGTTTAAAATACGGTTTCAGTTTTTCATCATCAAGGTTGAAAAGTTTCTGTTTCAGTTTTTCAGAATAATAGGCGCCATCCCATTTTTCTAAATGATCAATTCCATCTGTTTCTTTGGCAAAAGCCGAAAGCTCTGCAAATTCTTTTTTAGCAGCAGGCTTAGCTTTAGCCAACAGGTCATTCAGGAACGATTTTACCTTTTCCGGACTCTCAGCCATACGTTCTTCCAGTACAAAATTGGCGTGAGAGGCATAGCCTAACAACTGAGCACGTTCATAACGTAATTTCGCTATTTTTAAAACAATTTCCTGATTGTCAAATTCATTATTCTGGAAACCTTTGGCGCCAAAGGCAATTGCCAGCTCTTTACGCAATTCGCGATTATCAGCATAGGTCATAAACGGAACATAACTCGGATAGTCAAGTGTAAATACCCAGCCTTCTTTTTCCAGCGTCATGGCCAGTTCTCTTGCTGCTTCTATAGTGCCTTCAGGTAATCCTGAAAGATCCGCTTCGTTGGTTATATGTAATTGGTAAGCATTAGTTTCAGCCAATACATTTTCCCCAAACTGAAGGCTTAACTTAGAAAGCTCCATGTCTATCTCGCGAAGCTTGTTCTTTTTGTCTTCTGGCAGGTTGGCTCCGTTACGGGCAAAGCTTTTATATTGTTTGTCAAGAAGGGTCTTTTGCTCCTCGGTAAGGTTCAGATTGTCTTTTTGGTTGTAAACCGCTTTTACACGTTCAAAAAGTGCAGTATTCAGTCTTACGTCATTACCGAATTCTGATAGCAGGGGAGAAACCTCCATAGCAATCTTTTGTATCTCATCATTGGTTTCTGCCGAATGCAGATTGAAGAATATGCTCGATGCTCGTTCTAAGATCTCGCCACCAAAGGTCATGGTTTCGATAGTATTTTCAAAAGTAGCCGCTTCGGGATTCGCAACTATCGCATCAATTTCTTTTCGTGCTGCATCAATACCTTCCTTTATAGCAGTTAAAAAGTCTTCATTCTTTATGCTGCTGAAAGGTGCAGTATCGTGTTTTGTCGTGAATTTTTTAGTAAGTACGTTCATTTTTATCATCAATTAAAAATGCCCTGAAGATGCTCTGGTTTTGAAAGCACCGTCAAGGCATTTTATATAATATTGTTTTATTTATTTGGTTCGTGCATCATAGCATTACCAAAGTTACAAAACTATTTTCTATTCTTCAATTCTTCTGAAGCCTTGTTTACCGCTTCTTTAAGGCTTAATTTATAAGCAATCATTTTTGCCTGTACAAGTTTGTCGTGGCTGCCTAATATCTGTGCGGCAAGTATACCCGCATTCTTAGCTCCGTTAAGGGCAACAGTAGCTACAGGTACTCCGCCCGGCATCTGAAGGATAGAAAGTACGCTATCCCATCCGTCAATAGAGTTGCTTGATTTTACAGGTACGCCTATTACAGGAAGCGGACTCATGCTTGCTACCATTCCCGGTAGGTGCGCTGCTCCACCGGCACCGGCAATGATTACATTTACGCCGCGTGTATGTGCTGTAGTGCTGTATTCAAAAAGTTTCTCAGGGGTGCGGTGTGCCGAAACGATATCTACTTCTGTTTCGATTCCAAATTCTTTTAATATATCAATGGCATCCTGCATTACCGGCATATCCGATATAGAGCCCATTATAATTCCTACTTTCATTTCTATTGTTGTTAATTGAGGTTGTCAGTTGTCTCTCTTTGATTACTGAACACTGATCACTCTAATACTATTCTTAACTTCAGCTGCTATTCTGCGTGCTTCGGCAATATCTTCATTTACTATGGTAACATGTCCCATTTTACGGAAAGGCCTTGTTTGTTTCTTTCCATATATATGAGGGGTAACGCCGTCCATTCCCATTATCTTTTCGATGTTCTCATAAACAACATTTCCTGAAAAACCTTCTGCACCTACAAGGTTAACCATAATGCCGGCAACTTTACTGTCAGTGTTTCCTAAAGGTAAGTTTAGTATAGCACGGATATGCTGTTCAAATTGTGATGTAAAGCTGGCTTCGATAGAATAGTGGCCGCTGTTATGAGGCCTTGGGGCAACTTCGTTAACAAGAACTTCATCGTCATTGGTCTGGAACATTTCTACAGCTAATAACCCAACATGGTTAAAGTGCTCAGATACTTTCAGTGCAATAGCACGTGCTTTATTGGCAACAGCCTCGTCTATACGTGCCGGGCATATTACATATTCTACCTGGTTTGCTTCAGGGTGGAATTCCATTTCAACAACCGGGTAGGTTTTTATCTCACCAGAAGGATTTCTGGCGACAATAACCGCAAGTTCATTTTTGAAAGGTATCATAACCTCAGCAATGCATTGAACATTCGGCATTCCGTTAAAGCTTTCTGCCGAACGTATTACTTTTACGCCATTACCGTCATAACCGCCTTCAGTGCTTTTCCAGATAAAAGGGTATGAGAATTCATTGTTGGCAACAGCCTCTTTTAGCGCATCAAGATTGTCAAATCTTTTATACTCGGCTGTTGGTATGTTATGTTGTGCATAAAAATCTTTTTGTATCCCTTTATTCTGAATAAGATTAAGGGTTTTTGGTGAAGGATATACCTTAACACCTTCAGCTTCCAGTTTTTCAAGTGCCTGAATATTTACAAGCTCAATTTCAAAAGTCAGGACATCAACCTGTTTTCCAAAGTTATATACGGTGTCAAAATCCATAAGGTCACCCTTAAAGAATTTGTTGCTGCCTATTTTGCAGGGAGCATCGTCACTTGGGTCCAGTACATATGTTTGAATGTCAAATTTACGGGTGTCGGTCAGCATCATTTTGCCTAGCTGTCCGCCGCCTAAAATACCTAACTTGAAATCAGAAGAAAAATAATTCATTTATCAGCTTTTATTTTGCAAGTGCAAAGATACTTAATTATTCTGTTTTTTGTGACCTGTATTTCAGGAACACCGCTCCGGATGGTGAGGTCTTTGAGTCAAATAGTTCCATGTCATTTATCTCAGTGCCTTCAGGAATGAATTTCTTTCCTTTTCCAAGAAATGCAGGTACTATAACAATCCAGTATTCGTCTACCAGTTTTTCTTCGGTTAATCTCTTTACAAGTGATAAACTTCCCCAGACGATGAGATCTTTGCCTTCCTGTTTGCGAAGTTCGCGAATGCCATCAGCAACATCGTCTCGGCGGATAGTGGCCGGATGCCAATCGGGCTCTTTTATCGTTTTAGAAAAAACAATCTTATGCAGGGCATTGAGTTTAGGTGCTATAGGTTCCTGTTCAGTATCTGCGGTTGGCCAGAATTCGCTAAACATTTTATAGGTTTTTGCACCCAGGATAGCCGCGTCTATCCTGGCAAACAAAGCAAGTTGCTCTTCGTTAAATCCTTCGTTGTACTTAGGGTCTTCAAAGAATTTTGTTGTGCCGTCCCTGTCAGAAGCAAAGCCGTCAAGAGATATCCATTCCTGTACAATTACTTTTCTCATAATGTTTATAATTATGGTTATTGTAAAATTAGTAACGATGCATTTTTTGGAAGCCAATTTTTTGTGAAATAAGATGTTCTGTATTACTTCTGTAGTCTTTTTACCTTAATTTTAGCATTTGGCCTGCCAATCAGTGTAAATTATATTCGTATTTTAGAGGTTCACAAAATCTGCCCCCTTTAGCAGATATAAATATTATCCTTATGAGACTGACGATTGAAAGGAAGCCCGTAAAGGTGTCGCCGGATGCCACTCGCGTTATCGCCCGTTATTTTTTTAATGGGGAAGAACGTGCCGTAGAGCTTATACGTAAAATCCTTGCGCTTGATAAAGAAGAAGTGTTTTCACTCACTTCACCGCTATTGCAGGATTTTTCCAAAAGGCACCGTAATATTACACGAAAGCTGCTGCGCAACTGTGAGCGTGTAAAAAAATACATCATTACAGCAGGCGGAGATTATGAAAAAATGGATGAGTACTGCAAGCTTCTTATCGGTTCTTATTTTACCCATGAGTATTCTATTGAATCAGCGGCATTTTTTAATCCGTCTATAGTCCCTGATCCGGATCAGACCAATCTTGAGGAAGGTCAGCTGCGCGTTATCATTAGCTTTAGGGCTGTGGGTGAAGGGCACGTTTCGTCGGTGGCTTTCCGCAGGGCACTCATCGATAGGAATAATGATATTACAGTGATCCCTGCCAGCAATTATATCGATGAGGCCGAGAAAATTCATAATGTAATATATCAGAAACGCCTATTCCTGAAGAAAGCGCAGGAAGCGGATATAAATGAAGAGTTTCTTAATGAGGTTACCGAAAAGCTTGGTGACAGATTTGATTATGAAGCACTGAAAAGTCTTGTAGCTGAAGCCAAGTCAAAAACATCAGATTCCAGGACGATAAAGCAATATAATTCAGTATTGGCATTGTCAGACAGTTACAGGAGAATCTCTTTTTCTAAAGATACCGATATAAGTGACAGGGTTATTTTTCCGATATCCGACTTTGAAAGCAAAGGTATTGAAGATGCCCGCTTTGTTAAGTTTACCGATGATAGTGGCCGTGTGTTTTATTATGCTACCTATACGGCTTATGATGGGGTGCACATCATGCCCAAACTTTTAAAGACAACCGATTTTTATGAGTTCAAGACCAGTCCACTTAACGGAGCCGGGGCAAAAAACAAAAACCTGGCATTATTTCCAAGGAAAATAAACGGTAAGTATGCCATGCTCTCGCGTATTGATGGGTGGAACAACTACCTGATGTATAGCGATAACATTAACGAATGGGAAGACCCTATAAAAATACAAGAGCCTAAATATCCGTGGGAGTTTGTTCAGTTGGGTAACTGTGGCTCGCCTATTGAAACCGAAGCCGGCTGGCTCGTGCTTACCCATGCCGTAGGTTCAATGCGCAGGTATAGCATCGCAGTGACCTTGCTTGATATCGATGATCCGTCTATCGAAATTGGCCGCCTTAAAGATCCGCTTATTGTGCCTAATCCTGACGAGCGTGAGGGTTATGTGCCTAATGTAGTATATTCTTGTGGGGGAATTATCCATAACGGCGAACTTATAATTCCATACGGGCTGTCAGATCACAGTTCAGGTTTTGCAACGGTAAATCTTGATACGCTTCTGGACAGGCTTAAAAATGGGGGTTGATAGTTTTCAGTCTCAGTCTCAGTTTTCAGTCCTGAAATAGAATATCTTTGTGTAAAGTAACCAATAGCATACATTACATTGGAAAATGAATTGCCTGAAGAATCAGGATCCGGATTTTGGGCTAAGAACCCATCGTTAAAAATAAAAGAATTCCAGTCTTTTCTGAGCATACGTTTTGGGCTCATCTTTGCCCTGAATATGCAGATTACTATAATATACTATTGGGTTTATCATATTACCAATGATAAGCTTTCTCTGGGTTTGGTTGGTTTGGCTGAAGTAATACCGGCAATTGGCTGTTCGCTTTTTTCGGGACATTTCGTAGACCTCAATGAAAAACGGAAGATGGTGCTTTTCTGCGTTGTTTCCTATGCTTTAATTGCGGTGTGCCTTTTTACGCTTACGACTCCTTTTTCGCTTAATGAGCTAGGCGTAAGCACTACGTTGTATTTTATTTACTTCCTTGTTTTTTGCGGTGGTATTGTTCGCTCGTTTATGGGTGCTTCGGTTTTTTCGTTGTTCGCTTTGATAGTGCCGAGGAAAAACTATGCCAATGCCACAAGCTGGGGCAGTATGGCCTGGCAAACCGGGTCGATGCTCGGGCCTCTGGCTGCAGGACTCGCGATAGCTTTAGACGGTGTGCTCGCAGGAATGTTTACCGTTGTTATTATTTTATTGCTGCTGCTTATTCCGATACTTTCGATAAAAACGAAGCCCATTGTCAAAAAGGAGAAAGAACCTATGCTGCAAAGCCTTACACAGGGAATTCGTTTTGTGCTAAAGACACCGGCTCTTTTGGGAGCGCAATTGCTTGATATGTTCTCGGTATTGTTTGGTGGGGCAGTAGCGTTACTGCCTGTATATCAGAAAGAAATATTACACGTAGATGAGGTTGGTTTCGGGCTGTTACGTTCGGCACCCGGAGTAGGCGCAATGCTTACGCTGGCTATACTGGCCTTTTTGCCGCTTAAAACCTATCCGGGGCGTAAATTGTTTATTGCAGTCACCGGATTTGCGCTTTGTATTATTGGTTTCGGATTATCTACCAATTTTATACTCTCTTTTGTGTTCCTGTTGTTTTCCGGAATGTTTGATGCGGTAAGTGTTGTAATCAGAAGTACGATCCTACAGCTTGTAACGCCAGATCATATGCGCGGTCGCGTTGGAGCTGTAAATACCATATTTGTAAGTTCGTCCAATGAATTAGGCGATTTCGAAAGTGGTGTAATGGCACACTGGCTCGGTACAGTAAGAGCTGTTGTAACGGGAGGCTGTCTTACGCTTGGCGTAATTGCTATAACCTTCTTTAGCGCGCCGCAGCTAAGAAGATTCGGTTTTGAAGAGGAAGAGAAGGCGGAGTAAAGTAAGCAGTGTTCAGTATTCAGTAATCAGGCTCAATTGCCAACTGAATACTGAACACTGATAACTATTCTATTCTCGGGTTATTCGCGTCCACAAACTCACCTTCCGATTTTGAGATTACAATCGTAGCAACGCCGTTGCCTATAAAATTGGTAAGCGCGCGGGCTTCACTCATAAATTTATCTACACCCAGCAAAAAGGCTAATCCTTCTAATGGTATTTTATGAATGGCAGTCAGCGTAGATGCCAGTACAATAAATCCGCTTCCGGTAACTCCTGCTGCGCCTTTAGACGTTATCATCAGCAGTCCTATAATAGTAAGTATCTCTTCAAAGCTTAAGTGAACGTTATACAATTGTGCAAGGAAGATAACTGCCATTGAAAGGTAAATGGAAGTGCCGTCCAGGTTAAACGAATAGCCTGTGGGTACTACCAATCCTACTACCGACTTGCTGCAGCCCATTCGCTCCAGTTTTTCCATAAGGTTAGGCAGGGCAGCCTCTGACGATGAAGTTCCGAGTACTATGAGTAATTCTGCTTTTATGTATTTTACAAATTCAAATATGCTGAGCTTATAATAACGCATAATAGCACCAAGCACTACAAATATAAATACCGCCATGGTTATGTAAACTGTCAGCATAAGTTTTCCTAGTGGTATAAGCGTATGCAGCCCGAATTTACCTACTGTATAAGCCATACCGCCAAAAGCCCCAAGCGGAGCCAGATGCATAACGATTTTCAGGGCTTTAAAAACGTAATCAGAGCCTATGTATAATACTGAAACTGCTTTTTCTCTTTTTGAACTGTAGTTTAAAGCTATACCGGCAACTATCGCAACCAGCAATACCTGAAGCGTAAAATTATCCAAGAAGAACTGCCACCAGCTAAATTCACTTCCGCCCGTAGTATACTTGCTCGCATCCTGAACATCAAGGCCTGTTTTGTCTATTTTTCCGGGTTGTATCAGGTAAGCTACAGCAACTCCTATGGCTAGTGCAAAGGTGGTTACAATTTCAAAATATAGCAGCGATTTAATGCCTATGCGTCCTACTTTTTTTAAATTGCCCATGCCGGCTATACCGAGTACGATGGTAAGGAAAATGATAGGAGCGATAAACAGCTTGATGATTTTTATAAACCAGTCGCCAATAAGTTTCATTTCAATGGCATTGTCAGGGTAATAATGACCAAGCAATATACCGCACACAATGGCAATCAATACCCAAAAGGTAAGATTGGTGATAATGTTGTAAAATGTTGATTTTTTTGGTTCTAGAGTAGATTGAAGCTGTTTCATTTGCCGAAGATACTAAATGCGGTTTTGTTTGCTGATTTTCTTCAAAATATCTTTAGCTGCGGCTTTGTAGGCGGCTGTATGTTTTGAAGCGTCTTCTGTTAATATGCGAGTGAGTTCAGGATAGATCCAGTCTTCTTTTTTGCCTAAAAGGAAAAGCGTACGCATGGAATAGGCCTTGGTAGCAACTTTCGTTTCAGGATTGATGAGCCAGTCAAAACAGGCTTCGGTAATTTGTTCTTTATGATTGTATTGAAGAAATCCATTATTTACGTCATCGTGCTCTGTTGCAAAAAGGCAGATCTTTGATATTGGGCGTAAGGCACTTTCATTTTTAAAGAGTGATAGGCTCCCGCAAAAAGTATCGAGATAGGATGATAGCCATTCTATTTTTGTTTCAAAAACCAGTTCGCATATCCAGCAGGCTTTGTGATGGTTTTTGTCGGAAACATCAAAAGCGATTTTAAGCAGGTCAGGCAGCAGGTTCTGATCCGCAAGCACAAGACCGGAGAGCAAATCGCGAATGGGGCGATGGGCTGTACTGTTAGCGACCTGATTATAAAATGTAGTGTTCACGGGTTATGGTTTAGCTGCGAAAAATACAAAAATAAAAACGGGGCAATATGCCCCGTTCAACAAAATTGACCAAATTTAGTAGTTTATGATTTTGTGTCGGTCTCCGGTTACTTAGCTAAACAAAACCTTTTCACGAGGTTTGAGTGTGGAAACCGTAATAAGGCCAGATTTTATTTTAGTAAGTTGTTTGTCTAAACTCATCTTAACTGATGCAAAGTTCTAAAATGACTTTTGGAATTCATTAATTTTGATACGGACAAAGCGTGACATTTTACAGGAAAATTGGAGACATTTGGCATGTTTTATTAAAAAATGAAGCAGTCATTTCAGGATATGTTAAAATAGGTATATTTGCTCAACCAATTTAACAACCCCATGCTGCGTAAAATTTTAATTGTAATGCTGTTATGCTGTGCCGGATTGTATGCACAGGAAACTGAAAAACAAACATCCCGATTTGCTGTTGGCCTTGCCTATGGTAATGGAGGCGAATTCAATAATACGGACTATACTTATATTAACAGTTATGTTCAGGGTCAGCTATATTATACGCTGAATCCGGGTAAACGATGGGAGTTTCAGGTGGCATTGCAACCAGAGGTAAATTCTGCACGTCACAGGCTTAAGAACTATTACTTTGTGAAGCCCGAAGACGGTACTAATTACGAACAAAAGAGGGAAGCCTACATGAAGCTTAAGGATATTAATGAGTATATACTTAATGTTGCTTTCTTTGCGCGATACAATATCACTAAAGATTTTAGTATGTATGCAATGGGTAATGTAGGGCCTATGATAACCGATACTGAAACAGAAAGGCTTACCAAAGGTTTTGCTTTTTGTGATGTATTTGCTATTGGCGCTACTTATAAATTTGGAAATATCGCTCTTGATGTACGTCCTAATGTGCGCCATACTTCCAATGCAGGGCTACAAAACTCTAATGCAGGGTTCAATACTAAAAATATACAGTTTGGGGTAATAGTAGCGCTTTAAAAGTTATAACTGAAGGCTACATTTCCATAATAGTTTACAGGCAATCCCGGATAATAATATCTGGGTGCTGCTCCGTTTGTGCCAACAGCATTTACCAAAACCATACTTGCATAATGGGTGTTAGCGATATTGTTTACACCTGCTGAAATATGTGATGATAATCCTTTAAAGAGCTCAAAGCGATAGCCTGCTTTTGCGTTTAGCAATGTATAGCTGTCGGCATAGGCAGAGTTAGCATCATTCATAGGTGTCGCATCAACATAGTAGAGGTCTGATGACAGATAGAAACCTTTTTTTTCTATCATTATCCCCGCATTTATCTTATTTGATGGTACACCTGTAAGCTCATTGCCGGAATAATCAATACCGTTATTAAGGAATTCTTTAAACTCATATTTTCCTATCGAAGCAGTTACATATGGTGAAATTCTTAGTGTTTGCTCAATGTCCCAGCGGTAATTGATGTTCGCTTCTATACCCTGATGAAGTGTTTCTCCGGCATTTACTCCGATATACTGATCATCACCTACGCGCTGTGCCACGAGCAGGTCTTTGATTTGCATATGGTATAATGAAATTTCAGTGGTCAGATTTTTTTCAAGAAAATAGAATTTACTGCCAACTTCAAAGTTATAGCCATTCTCCGGTTTTATGTTCGGGTTGATTGTGCCATCTGCGGCTAATGTTTCTTCTATTGCCGGTAATGAAAAGCCACGGCTGGCCGATATATAAACTGTCTGTAGTGATGATGGTTTAAACAATAGGGATAACTGTGGTGACCAGATGCCTTTATAACTATAGTCTTGCGATGAGGTTATATCTGTAGGGTATGTTGTGTCAAGTTCAAATTGGGTTTTATTGTAGTTTACTCCTGCCTGTACTTCCCATTTCTTAGCCAGCTGTAATCGCAATTGTGCAAACGCATTGATAAAATCCCGACGTTGTTTGCTGCCTGTTAGCTGGGCTCCCTGCAATGTGCCATTTCCATTGTTGTCCTGATACAAATTCTCATAGGTGCCACCATCAAAACCATCATTAAAATATTCAAGGCCGGCAATGAATTCGGTTTTCATATTGCCGATTTTCACATTCCCAAAAAACTGTGTACGCCCTCCCCAGGAAGTATTATCCTGAGTAAGAATGTCAAACGGGCGTGGCTCATAACTGTCTTTAGCATTAACAAACACTGAGGTTGAATTTTTTAACCAATCCGTCGCTTTCCAGTCATAAGCCAGTCCTCCCAGATAAGAGTCATACTGTTCATAGCCCTTAGAGGCTGCCCATGTTGGAGCCGCTGCCCCCGGGTTATTGTCAAACGTTTCTTTATTGATGGAACTTGGGATATAAGCTTTCATATAAGTGTAGTTGCCAAAATAGGTCAGCTTACTGTTTTCTTTTCTAAAAAGTTCGCCTGCAATTGTCACGCCTTCCCGTTTGTAGTTGCTGTTGTCGCGCCAACCGTTAGTTTCCAGTTTGTGATAGCTAAGGTTCAGGCTCCCGTTTTTGGTGTCGAACCCATAGTTTATGGTGTTTTTGTTTAGTCCAAACGAACCTATAGTTGTGCTTATGGTCGCCCGACTACCACGATAGGCAGATTGTTTTGGCGTAAGCAGTATCGCTCCGCCAAGACCAGCGCCATATAAGCTTGAAAGCGGCCCTTTTATTACTTCAACCTGATTGACGATTTCCAAATCGATGTCTTCTATTGTGGTCTCGCTATCGCCCGATGTTAGTGGAATACTACCGTAAAAAGCACGTATCTTATTTGTGCCATATGGTGTTCTTGCTCCGATACCACGAATAGAAATCCGGTTTGTGTTGAGTCCGCCGGATTGCATATATACTCCCGAAAGCGTATTTAATGACGCTGAAATGTCGGAATTGTTATTGCGCTGCAATTGTGCTACTGAAAGCACTCCAATGGATGCAGGTGCATTCAGCAGGCTATCGTTAATGTGATAGTTGCTGATTATAACTTCATCTAACGTGTTAGTGTTTAGAGATACGATCTTGCCGGATAAAAATGAGAGGTCAACAGTTTTTGTAATGGTGTCTGTTTCTGTTTTTTCCGGATTTTCCTGAGCGAAGGATTTTCCTGAAAGTAAAATCAGAAGTAGTATAAGTAGGTTTATTTTTTTTGTCATTGAATGGTAAGTTACCGCTAAAGTAAAAAACCTGCAGTTTTTGGCTGCAGGAATGGTGTCGTATTTTGTATTGTTTTATTTATTCGCAGAAACTCTCCAAAGCGTGTTACCACTATCATCATTAACCAATAAAGAACCGTCATTCATAACAGTAACATCTACAGGACGGCCGTAGGCCTGGGCTTTTTTCTCATCGGCGATAAATCCGGTAAGGAAATCCTGTGGCGGACCAGATGGTTTGCCATTTTTAAAAGGTACGAATAATACTTTGTATCCGCTCAAAACAGATCGGTTCCATGAGCCGTGCTGGCCTACAAAAGCACCATTGCGGTACTGTGCCGGAAAGGCATCTTTATTGTAAAATGTAAGTCCGAGTGAAGCGGTATGATTTCCAACCGGAACATCAGGAATAATGGCTTTTGCTACAAGGTCTTTGGCTTGTCCTTTCAGTCTGGGATCTTCAATCTGTCCATAGTAAGAATAAGGCCAACCGTAAAAGCCGCCTTCTTTTACACTGGTTATATAATCAGGGACAAGATCATCACCCAGATCATCACGTTCGTTTACAGCAGTCCATAGTTCTTTGTTTGCAGGGTTCCAGTCCATACCCACGGGGTTGCGCAGTCCGCTCGCAAAGATGCGCTCTCCCGACCCATCAGGATTGATCTCAAGAATATTGGCACGACGAAATTCAGTTTTTATGCCATGCTCAGCCACATTACTTGCTGATCCTACCGAAATATATATTTTGGAACCATCGGCATTAGCCAAAAGATTACGTGTCCAGTGATTATTATAGCCTCCGGCAGGAAGCTCTACAATTTTTGTTGCTTTATCGGTACGTAATTTAAGTTCGCCCTCTTTATAGGGGTAGCGGTATAATCCGTCGGTATTGGCAACATAAAAATAATCGTTTAGGATTAGCATGCCATAAGGCTGGTTAAGCTTTTCAGCGAAAATAGTTCGGGTTTCAAAATTCCCGTCTTTGTCCTTATCCCTAAAAACAGTTATTTGGTCTGCACTGTTTACTGTGCCTGATTCGGCAACAAAAATATCGCCATTAGGAGCTATATAAGTATTACGTGGGTTCTTAAGATCATCCGCAAATTTGGTAACGGTAAAGCCAGCCGGAGCTTTAGGGGTTTGTCCTTCAGGCCAGTCTTTCATGCCATTTCGTTTGGTTACTGATTCTGAAGAATAAGGTGGCGGTAGTGTGAGGTCGCCTATAGCTGTTTTTACTGTAGTGCTGCCTTCTGCTTGTGCTTGCTGTTTTTCTTCTTTTGAAGGTTCTTTTTTACATGAGCACACAGCCAGCAATCCCAAAATGGAAAAGGTAATTATATGTTTTTTCATAATGTAGGAATAATAGAATGATTTGTTTTTACCTAAATTAGATATTTTAGCAGCTAAAGCCTTGACTATTAATTCTACTTTAACAGTCATAAAAATATTGCAAAATAAAGCGGCTCATGTATGGAGGTGATTGCTAATTAGTATATTTGCAGGATTATCAGAATCAATTAAGCAATAAAACAGTGATACAAATTCACGACAAACATTTTGTGCCTTTTATAACTGCGCAGCAAATAGATGCTGTTATAGAAAGGCTTGCCAGAGAGGTTGAAAAAGATCTTAAAGACGAAATCCCGGTATTTATAGGCGTTTTAAATGGCTCTTTTATGGTGGTTTCCGATTTTGTGAAAAAGTATTCGCACGCTTGTGAGGTGAGTTTCGTAAAACTGTCTTCGTATGAAGGGACAACAAGCACTAATTCGGTAAAACAGCTTATTGGCCTTAACAAAAGCCTTGAAGGCAGGAGTGTAGTGGTTATCGAAGATATTGTAGATACCGGCAATACTGTAGCGGAGCTGAAAAAGATTTTTGAAGGGCACAACCTGAAACATCTTAAAATCGCTACGCTTTTCTTTAAGCCGGAAGCTTATAAACAGGACATCACGCTTGATTACATCGGTTTTGAGATACCTGATAAATTTATTGTAGGCTACGGCCTTGATTATGATGAACAGGGGCGCAATCTGCCGGAGGTTTATCAGTTAAAAGAGTAAATAATACAACTTTATATATAAAATGATCAATATTGTTCTATTCGGGAAGCCGGGTGCAGGAAAAGGTACTCAGGCAGAATTTTTAAAAACAAAATACAACCTTACGCATATTTCTACGGGTGATATATTTCGTTACAACATTAAGAACGAAACGCCTCTTGGACTTGAAGCTAAGTCATACATCAACAAAGGTGAACTTGTTCCGGATGCACTTACTATAAAAATGCTTCAGGACGAAATCGAGAAAAACCCTGATACAAAAGGTTTTCTTTTTGACGGTTTTCCTCGTACTACCGAGCAGGCTGATGCTCTTGACGAATTCCTTACATCAAAAGGATGGGGTGTAACAGCTACTGTGGCGCTTGAGGCAGATGATGAGGTGCTTGTTGCGCGTCTTCTTGAAAGAGGAAAAACAAGCGGGCGTGCTGATGACCAGGACGAAGCGCTTATCCGTAACCGTTACCAGGAATACAACGAGAAGACGGCTCCGCTTATTGAGTATTACAAAGCACAGGGCAAATTTCACGCTGTAAACGGTATTGGTGAAATAGCTGAAATAACAAACCGATTAAGCGCGGTTATCGATACGCTTTAATTTAAAACATAACGTTTGGAAATAGCCATAATATTATTTCTTATCATTCTTAATGGGGTTTTCTCTATGTCTGAGATCGCGTTGATATCAGCAAGAAAGAACCGATTGGAAACTGCTGCCAAAAAAGGTAATGCTAGCGCGCAGACAGCGCTGGACCTGGCAAACTCCCCTAATAAATTCCTTTCTACAGTACAGATAGGTATTACGCTTATTGGTATCCTGACAGGTATCTATTCGGGTGATAAGATAACTGACGACGTTAAACTTTTTATAGAAGGTTTTGAAGCTTTAAAGCCATATGCCGATAATATTTCGGTAGGTGTGGTGGTCGTGATACTAACATTCTTTTCATTGGTTCTGGGTGAGCTTCTTCCTAAAAGGATAGGGCTTACTTATCCCGAAACGATAGCAAGGACGACGGCTATCCCAATGAAATACATCTCGATTGTTACGGCTCCATTTATCTGGTTGCTGACTTCGTCTACAGAATTCCTGCTGAAGATTTTTAATATCCGCCCAACAGCTGACGGTAAAGTTACCGAAGAGGAAATTAAGGCAATCATTAAGGAGGGTACTGAAGGGGGAGAGGTTCAGGAAATTGAGCACGATATCATGGAGCGTGTTTTCCATATCGGAGACCGTAAAGTAAATTCCCTGATGACGCACCGTAAGTCGGTAGCCTATCTTTCTACCGATTCGAATAACGAAAAGGTACGTGAGATAATGCTTCAGGAGCTGCACTCTGTATATCCCGTTATTGACGGAGCGAGCCTTGACGATGTTATAGGCGTAGTTCTTTTAAAAGATATATTTGCTAACTACGGCAGCGAGCAGTTCAGCCTCAAAGAAATTGTAAAAGAGCCTGTTTATCTTATTGAACATACTTCGGCATATAAAGCCCTTGAAATATTCAAGAAAACGAAGGTGCATTATGCGCTGGTGACAGATGAGTATGGTGTGTTCCAGGGACTGATAACGCTTAATGATATTCTTGAAGCGCTGGTAGGGGATGCTTCCGATTTTTATGAAGACGAGTTTAAGCTTGTTGCTAATGAAGATGGTACCTGGACGGTAGACGGGCATTATCCACTGCATGATTTCCTTACCTACTTTGATTTGGATGATCTTACCAATGATTATGAAGTAACAACTGTAAGCGGACTTGTAATGACTGAACTTTCATACATACCAAAAGTGGGTGAAAAGCTGGCATGGAATCTTTTTGAGCTTGAAGTCGTTAAGATGGATGGTGTAAAGATCGAAGAAGTAAAAGTAAGGTCGCTGAAAGAGTAACATTTACTGAATAAAATAAGAAAAGCCGGTTTATCCGGCTTTTTCTGTTTATAGTGTTGTAATGTTTCGGCTGAATTCGTGATAAAAAAGTACTGTCCAGTTTTCTTCCTTGGCCTGATTTTCCCAGAGTTGTCGTAATTCCATAGCCTTCTTACCGTCATTATCAGATTTGTAGGCAATGTGAAATTTCAGGTAACTTCTTTGCGGCAGATTATCGGCACCATAAAAAGTTGTTTCATTCCCTTCTTTTATCCAGAATACCTGATGAAAAGGCGAATGTCCGCCAGTAACCTGATATGTTATATAGTCGCCTAAATTTCCTTCGTCTTCGTTCATAACAACCAGATTTGGTAACTGGGTAAATAAATTCAGATATTCCTGATCGAAAGAATGGCTTTCAGTTTGTTGCAGCGCATAATCAAGCTCCCTTTGCTGGTAATAGATTTCTGCATTCGGAAAGTTAGGAACAATTGCCCCATCCTTAATCTGTCCAATGCCTTCAATATGGTCTTTGTGCAGGTGCGATAAGAATATTTTAGAAACCTGTTCAGGTCTGTAACCTGCATCTTCTATTCGCTGAAGCATTACAATCGTATTGTCTTTTACATAACCTGTACCGGCATCAAGCAGAATCAGTTCATCATCGGGCAATACAATCAAAAAAGGGCATACCCCCATTTTTAACAGTTTTGGGTCGGCTGTTTCGACTTCGCTGCGTTGTATCTCGGTAAAAATCTTGTCTTTGGTAACGGTAAATATGCCCTCATTGAGCGGTATTATCTTCATGTATTCCATTATTTGCTGCAAGTTACTAAATGATTACCAAAGTTTGAGTGAAGCGGTCGCTAAAAGGACATGACGAAAAATAACTTCCCTAAAATCTGTTGTTTAACAGTTGTGTAATCTGGCATCGTCACGATTTGTGAAAAAAATGTCACGTTTTGTCCGTAAGTAAATAGTTGTTTTTTAGATAGCAATACGGTCATTTGCGTAATAACAAAAAACAACCCTATAAAAAAGATGAGTAAAAAACTATTTATTTTATTCTTCCTTGTCTTTACAGGAGGAATATTTGCACAGGCACCTATTATTGAAGGTGATTTATTGCTGTGTCCATACACTGATGGTACGGCGACAATAACAAATACTGATGAGTATGATACGTATCAGTGGTATTTCAAGTATTGGTTTTTAAATGATGATTTTGAACCTATCGAAGGAGCAACTGATTCATCATTTACCTATGACTGGTATACTTATGACCAGGCGCTTTTAAAAGTAGTTGTGACTAAAGACGGTCAGACTTTTGAATCTAATGAGATACAGATTGACAGTTACAACTGGTCAGGTCTTCTTGTTATGAATCAGCTTCAGGGTAATGTACACTTTGAATTTGATGAAGAAACTCTTGAGCAAAAGTATGTAATGTGTACAGGAGCAAAAATTGTACAGACGGTACTTGAACCATACAGCATTGTGCAATGGTATAAAGACGGACTGCCAATTGAAGGCGCAACTTCAAACGTGTATACTATCACCGAGCCGGGTGTTTATTATGTAGTTGCCGGTGTAGAGGTTTGTCCTGATGCTACTTCAACTTCAATATCTCTTAACGTTGTTGCAAGTGACGATTGTGGTCCGGCTACGCCATCACCTCTGGTGATTCAGGGTGATACTATGTTGTGTCCAGATACTAGCGGGTTAACTTTTGTAACCAATGCTGTTGGATATGATACATATCAGTGGTATGCTAAATTTGGAGGATCTGATGAATTTACAGCTATTGAAGACGCAACAGTTGCATCATTTGAATATGACTGGTACACTTATGATCAGGCTACGTTAAAAGTTGAAACTACTATCGATGGTACTGTTTACACTTCTAACGAAATATTTATTGACAGTTACAACTGGCTTCCGCTTTCGTTTGTAGCTACGCCGAGCGAAGATGTAGAAATGGAAGGTCCGGATTATCTTATCTGTGAAGGCGATACAGTTACATTGTCATTACCTGGTGCAGAAGAAGATTATATCAACATTCAATGGTTTAAGGATGGGCTTCCTCTTGAAGAAGGCTTTACAGCTACTTATATAGCAACTACTCCGGGTGTATACCATGTAGATGCAGCTATGGCAGTCTGTGCTAACAGTATAATGAGTACTGCTGAAAATCCGTTAACTATAACTACTAATCCTGATTGTACGTTAGGAATTAACGATCCGTCACTGGCAACTGCAGTTACAGTATATCCAAACCCAACAAACAACATCCTTAACATTGCTTTAGCTGAAAATTCCCCAATTCAGGATTACAGCATTGTGGATGTTTCGGGTAAGGTGCTTCTTAACGGAAAAGTTAATGCATCTCTGACAGCTATTAATGTAGAAAGCCTTTCTGCAGGAACATATTTTGTTAAGCTGAGTGGCAACAATGCCCAGGTGGTTAAAATGTTTATAAGAAACTAAAGACATACTAAATTTTGTCAATTTGATAAGGCGGGGCTCAAAAAGCCCCGTTTTGTTTTTTGAGGAATAGTGCGAAATAGGCAAATTGATAAAAATAGCTTACTTTTGCACCCACAACCACAAACAATAAGCAATTAACAGGAAAGCATGACAGAAGGGAATTTTGTAGATTACGTAAAGATATATGTGTCTTCCGGTAAGGGAGGTAAAGGGTCTACACACCTGCACAGGGAGAAGTTTATTGAAAAAGGTGGTCCTGATGGTGGAGACGGTGGCCGTGGCGGACACGTTTACCTTATAGGTAATAAAAGTTTGTGGACATTGTATCACCTTAAGTTTGCCAGGCACATCAAGGCTACACATGGTGGTGATGGTGGTAGTGCACGCAGTACCGGTGCCGATGGAGAGGATAAATACATTGAGGTTCCGTTAGGAACTGTGGTTCGTGATAAAGAAACTAACGAAATACTTTTCGAAATTACCGAAGATGGCGAAAAACAAATTGTAGCCAAAGGAGGTAAAGGAGGTTTGGGTAACTGGCACTTTAGAAGTGCTACAAACCAGACACCAAGATACTCACAACCGGGTATGCCTGCCGAGGAACGCGATATCATTCTTGAACTTAAAGTTCTTGCCGATGTTGGTTTGGTAGGTTTCCCGAATGCAGGAAAATCAACGTTACTATCAGTGCTTACTTCAGCCAAGCCAAAAATTGCCGATTATCCGTTTACTACGCTTAAGCCTAATTTAGGAATTGTGGCTTACAGGGATTTCCAGTCGTTTGTAATTGCAGATATACCGGGAATCATAGAAGGTGCAGCAGAAGGTAAGGGACTAGGTCATTACTTTTTAAGACATATTGAGCGTAATTCAACCTTACTGTTTTTGATTCCGGCTGATGCTGAAGATATCAAAAAAGAATACGACATCCTGCTTGATGAGCTTCGTCGTTATAATCCTGAAATGCTGGATAAAGACAGGCTTATTGTGGTTTCTAAATGTGATATGCTCGATGATGAACTTAAAGCCGAAATGAAAGTTGCACTTGATAAGGAGTTTAAGGGCATACCTTATATGTTTATTTCGTCAGTTGCACAACAGGGGCTTACGGAGCTGAAGGATAAACTTTGGCAGATGCTTAATAATTAAAATTATCATAATATTATATGAAAGCCGGCAATAGCCGGCTTTTTTTGTTTTTGAAGTTTATGTTGTGAATTTCAGTGCTTTAAACATTAAACGTTTGTTTAAATATTTTCGTTTCTTAACATAGATTTAATAAAAACATATATCTTTGCATTGGAAAAATACTGAGTTAACTTTTCCATAACTATTTGGTTACAAGATACTATGAATTTCAATTTTAAAAACAGTCTCTCTGTTTTGCTTATAAGGCTTTTTACAGTATATGTAGTTTTTATGCTATGTCGCCTGGCCTTTTTATATTTCAACAACGACCTTATTGATCCTATTCAGGGAGATAATTTACCAAGCCTTTTGCGTGGCAGCCTTATGTTTGATACAGTTTCTATAATCTATATCAATCTGCTGTTTATTGTTATGTCACTTATCCCATTTCATTTCAGGGAGAAAAAGATCTACCAAAAAGCCATGTTCTGGGTGTTTATGGTTACAAACGGGCTTGGTTTGCTTATAAATGTTGCCGATATTTTCTACTATCCGTTCAAACAGGCAAGAATAGTGCTTGGCGATTTTTTTCTTTTAGGTGAGGATGCCTTTGTGCCTTTATTAGCCGACTTCGTAGTTGATTACTGGTATGGATTTATTTTCTATTTTCTGCTATTGGTTATTTTATACCAAAGCTATAAGTGTTCATGCGAAGGAAAAAAAGATACTTCAGAGAAAACGGTTGTCAGTCCACGAAGATATTATATGGTAAACAGCGGTTATTTTGCAGTAATGATGGTTGTGGTAATCTTCTTTGTAAGGGGGGCTACATTCTCGGCAGCATCATTCCCTATAGGTATGAACGACGCGTTTTTGTATACCGAAAACCCTACGCATACCTCTTTTATGCTTAGCAATCCGTTCTGTTTTATCAGGACATTGGGTAAGTCTAAAGATGTGCAATCGCTGAAATATTTTGATGACAATATTGCCGAAAACATATACCCAACGACACATAATCCTGAAATAGTTGAGGCTTTTGATATTGACAGGAAAACCAATGTGATGGTAATTATACTGGAAAGTTTCGGTAAGGCACATATAAAAAGCCTTTCGGATCAGTTTAAACCGGATCAGGAAACTAATACACCATTTCTGGATTCGCTTTTTCAGGAAGGCTATCTGTTTACTAACGGTCACCAGAATGGTTACCGCTCAGTAGATGCTCTTCCAGCTATATGGGCATCGATACCTACGTTTAAAGAACACTTTTTGTCGTTGCCAAATTCGGTTGCGCCTTATTATGCACTGCCGCAGTGTATGAATGAGATGGGGTATAACACAGCATTCTTTCACGGTGCAGTAAGGCAGTCTATGGGGTTTGTATCTTTTGGTAAAAATACAGGAATCAAGAATTTCTACTCACGAGAAGAATATGAACAGGAGAATGGCGATGCTGATTTTGATGGCAAATGGGGGATATGGGATCATAAATTTATGCCTTTTGTTCACAAGAAGCTGAATAAAATGAGCGATACAGGCAAGCCTTTCTTTGCGACATTCTTTACCTTATCATCGCATCACCCGTATGCTATACCTCCGGGACTGCCTAAACAATTCAGTGAGGGTACTATGCCGATCCATAGGGCGATAAAATATTCAGATTATGCACTAGGCGAATTCTTTAAAAGCATCGAAAAAGAGCCGTGGTATAAAAATACGCTCTTCATCATCACTGCCGACCATTCCTCGGGAGCTGATAGTAAGAAGTTTAAAAAAGCACCATTCGATTATACGATCCCTATATTCTTCTTCAAACCCGGTAGTAATATGCATGCTAAAGATGATAAGATTATGCAGCATATCGATATTATGCCTACGCTTTTAGGAATGATGAACTATGATAAATCGTACTTTGCCTTTGGTAAAGATCACTTTGACAAAGAGGCTACTAAAGACCATTTTGTAATTAATTACAGTAACAGTGCCTTTAATTTTATAACAGATGATTACTACTATCTGTTCAATGAAAAGAATGTAATATTGAAGTCGGATTACAGAAAAGACCCATTAGGGCAAAATAATCTGATCAGACAAAAAACAAAAGCTGACGATGAAGACATAAAACGATTCAAGGCTTTTATACAGGAATATTATACGCACCTCAATAAACGTGATTACCTTCCGGAACCGGAAAAGAAAAAAGGTATTGCCATGGTGGGATTATCTAAAGACTAAAAAGATGCCGAAAGGCATCTTTTTTATGAATATAATATTGTTCTGATATCTATAAGAACCTGCTCTGCTTTTGCAGTATCTGGATGTGCAGGAAGAGATGAATCTTTATAAAGTTGTTCAATGGATAGTAAAAGGCTATCAGCCATTTGAAGCAAATCGTCATATTCTTTTTTTCCTGCCTTAATGTCGAGTAATTCGTCACGATTGGTTACCCGAATATTAAGCTCCCCATTTTTGAATATTCGCTCGGCTGTTTGTAAAAGCCTTATAGTATGCATCATGTTTTTAGAATCATAATTCTTGCCATGCTGCTGATTGGTGTTATAGCGGTCTTCATTTCTTTTTTCAATCCATTCCCAATATTCCTTGTATTCTTTACAGTAAGTCGAATAGGCTTCTTTATTAAAATACATATGGGCTAATGCCGGTTCTCCTTTTGGGATAGAAGAAAACGATACTTCATTGGATGTCTCTTTTTGGATAATACCTTTGTAATTTAAAATATCTTTTGAATCGTAAAATACGGCATATATATCTTTAGAATGAGGGATATTAATAAGCCCACATTGTTCCTGATGCATATTGTTTTCCCTGAGCCATAATTTTAGGGGAATACTGTTTTGACCTGAAAGAATATAGCAAAAATCCAAAAGATATTTTTTTTCTTTTGGGATAGGATTTACTATTTTCTTTTTAAGTCCACGGGCTTTTTTTATTTGAGTTGAAGCATATCCTGCAAAACTATCTTTACAGAGTTTGGATAAAAAGTCTCTAATTTTGAGTTGCTCCATTAAATGGTGCTTGTACAGAATACAGTCGTCAGGAGTAGCAAGTATCTCTAAAATGTTAGGATTGTTTTTAAGTAAAAGTTCAATAAATCGTCCAATTTCATAATAAACAATATCATTTGTTTCATTGCTTATTTGGGGAATATAATCCATTCCGAAGAATTTTTCCTTTGGTATATAGAAAACACCTTTTATATCCGTGTCGGAAGCAGGAGTGTCAAGCCCAAAAGATTTGCTGCCTGAAATAACTTCAAAGAGAATGAGCTTGTTGTCTTTTATAAAATCTATAGTCATTTATCTGTTGATTTCTGCTTTAAAAAAATCATCAAGTTCCTTGTTTATCTTTTTTCCAGCTGATAGACCTGGTGCCTTTTCTTGATTATATGCGATTGTCTGTTGTAAAAAGTCAGTGATCAATTCTTCTTTTGGGTGTAAGTATTTTTCATCCTGATTGGCTTTTATTTCCTGAAGCTGCAATATCTTTTCCTGAATATGTTTCGGTGCTATTGGCAGCAATTCAGAAAAGGCAACAGGAGGGAATGAGTTATTGTCAATAATCCATTTACCTGCAAGCGCTGTACGTAAGGCATAGAAATAACCCTTCAACTTTACATTGTCAGCATTGCAAACTTCCATAAAGTTTTTAGTTGTGCCGAGATAATGATGAAGAGTTGCTATAGGAGAGAAGCAATCGTTCGCAAATGTTCTCATCTGTTTTAGAAAAGCATCATCACTATAGTATACTACCGGAGAGTTTAGCCATTCAATAAGGGGTGCATTTGATTTAGCCAATAATTTTAAGGTCTTTGCCAGGTCCCAGCCCGAGCCATCAAGATCCTGGTCGGTCATGAATTCAATAACATCGCTTTTTTCCCAAAGGGAAAGATACCACTCAGGATTGTTCTTGTATATAAATCTAATGTCATAGTCGCTGTCAGGTGATGCAAAGCCCCATGCGCGGCTGCCTGATTCTACAGCGTGAAGTATTTTTACATCTTTTTCTTTTTCGGTTGCCTTTAATTTATCCTGAATTAGCTTTAGCATGATTTTAAAAATTTCTTCGAATTTACGATAATTTAGTTTGTTTGTGATTCGAAAAAATCTGTAGTGTTAGTGTTTTTACCTCCCTATAATTTTATCGAATTCTCAAAAAAAAGTATCTTCGCATCACAAAATTTAAAAATAGTTGGTGGTTATGCTGTAACAAAATTGCGTTTATGGTGACTACTTACTAACGACTATTAACTTTATCCACAACAAATGAAAAAAATTATTTTATTCCTTACCATGTCGCTTATGGTTCTGCCAATGAGAGCCGACGAGGGAATGTGGTTCCTGATGTTCATTGAGCGTTTGAATCACCGTGACATGCAAAAAATGGGATTGCAACTGACTTCTGAGGAAATCTACAGTATCAACCATTCAAGTATTAAAGATGCAATTGTTCAGTTCAATGGTGGCTGTACTGCAGAAATTATTTCTAATCAAGGTTTGGTTTTGACTAACCACCACTGTGGTTATGATGCGATTGCTGAAGTTTCTACTCCAAAAGACAACTATTTGAGAGATGGTTTCTGGGCAAAAGATAAGAAATCTGAAATCAAGCCAAACTCACTTTATGTACGTTTCTTTGTGAGAATGGATGATGTTTCAAAAAGAATTCTTTCTAAAGTAAATGACGGCATGAGTGAGGCTGAGCGCGAAAAAGTAATCAACCAGGAAATTGCTAAAATCCAAAAAGAAAATGACGCAGGAGGAAAATATACTGTTTCTGTTCGTTCTTTTTCCCAGGGAAATGAATATTACTATTTCGTTTATCAGGACTATAAAGACGTTCGTTTA
>QFQM01000210.1 GCA_003243255.1 Flavobacterium psychrophilum
GACAGACACCTTTGTATCCTGTGCATGTATCACAAAGGGGCGATGATCTTTTGTCACTTGAAAAAAAGCCTCGCCTTTAAGATTCGCTTCGCGTTTCCCGGAAGATTCTTCAAATGAAACAGACGAGCTATCATTCAATATCACGCGCGAACTATCGCTTAGAATGACTTCATTATGTTGATTGCTGGAAAGATAAACGGGATGGGTAACTTCTGGTTTATAATACTCCGTTGCAAGAAAATACCCACTTGCTACTAATAACACCACGATAGTTGCACTCTTCAGCCGTCCTTTCACTTTGTACCGATGGAGTTGTTTCTCCTTATGCACTGACTCCTGTACGGCATTCTCCAGTTTCACAAACTCCTCCTTGAAGTGCTCATCTGTCACCTCATCATCATATTCCTCTGCACTTTCCCAGATCAGTTTGATTTCATCAAATTCATGTTGGTTTACCGGATCGCTGGCAAGCCAGTTGTCCAATTTCCGTTGCTCCTCATCGGTAATCTGACCGCTGAGTTTCTTGTGAATAAGGACATTGTAATCCATCGTTGGCATATAGTCTTCTTTACTTCTGTTACACCTGATCTATATCAACACCCTACCATCGTTTTCATTTTCCTATAAAAAAAGATTTCAGAAATCGGTAAAGACCAGGAATACCTTGATATAAGGCGCCAGAAACATTCGCAGCAGCTTTAGGGCCTTGCTCATACCTTTTTCCACAGCCTTGTCTGAAACTTCGAGATGTGATGCCATTTCCTTATACGTCATTCCCAAGTTTCTACTCATGAAAAATTTCTTACGCAAATTGTCTGGTAGCAATGCAATGGCATCCTTGATTATTCTTGCCAGTTCCTTCGCTTCGAAATCAACATCTACGGGATATACGATTTTGCTACCTCCGGATCGATCGACCACTTCATCCAGTAGTCGCTTATTTCTTTCATGATCTCTTTTATAATTGATCACTCTATTATGCGCAGCGCTTAGCAGGTACTTTCGAATTGGTATAGTGATATTGAGCACCTCTCGCTTCTCCCACACATTTATGAATAACTCCTGAGTAATGTCTTTCGCTTCATCCGTATCGCGAATAAACTTTTTGACATTATTATAGACAGCCTTGTAGTGCGCCTTATACAAAAGTGAAGACGCGGTTGTATCATTTGCCTTTAGCAAGTTCAGAATCAGTTCATCGGTATCTTCTGTTTTACCAGCCATTCGCAAAAGTTGAACAGAATAAAAATAACTCGTCAAGTGTTGTTAGCACAGCTAACTCTTCCTTAAAATAAAACTTCGTTCTCTAAATAACAATGCCTTTATGGATACATACGATTCATTACATATCCCACATAAATCGACCTTGAATCAGGCATAGCATGCAAACGATTTAAATCAGAAATCATATTGGGACTTCCTTACTTCTAATACACAATAAACAGCGGCATACCCTACCATTGTTTAGGAAATTATTTTTATAAATCATGGTATAGCGAATAAAAAAAGGGGCGAGTAGCCCCTTTTATAATTGGCATATTTCACAATTCCGGATCTGCGTCACTGAGACATTCATCACCGTGTCCTGTTGGACCATTATCGTAGGTGCTATACTCTTCCAACTCATCATCTGGAAAGTCTTCCGTATGTTGGTTGTTTAATTGTTCGCTGTCCTTCTCCAGTTCATAACCACCTTCCTCTAATAGGGCCAGTGATATATCATCCCACTTTTCACACCCGCTTTCAACTTGCGACATATAGATAACATGCTTTTGATCCTCATCATCATAAAAGAATTTGATGTCGAGATAAGTACCAAAGTCATGAGGACAATGTACAATCGAAAAATTGCTCCCGATTGGATTTCCTCCTAATGTCCGGATCAGTTGGTTAATGTACGTACGCGCTTCCATTCTTGCATTGCGCATGTAATGATTACTTCCTACTTGTGCACATGGTTCACTCCAAGGAGTTGTTGCCGATAAATGAATGTAGTCCATCATAAAAGATTGATTTAGTTGAACATTATTTTTAATGCTCACCTAACCGGGCTTTTGCCTGACAGGATCGTGGGTAGGAATGCGCGCAAAGCCAAGAGGAAACGGAATAAATGGAGGGCCCCTTTGGGAGGAGGCCGTTTATGCCGTAGTCTCTTGGCTGAAGTCAGGCAACAAGCCCGAACTTTGCGTGAAAAATGATGAGATAGTCTTTTCAATTAGAATTAACTTTACTTAAGCAGATTTAAAATACATTATGCCTAAGGAGAAAGTTATTTCGGCCGAAACATTAGAAAGTATTTGTATTGTCCTGGGTGGTCAAAATACGGGAACACAAATTGGTTACTATTTAAGTCAAACTGGACTGGCTGATACGGATCCCGGGATCACTAAATGGAAGCGACTATATAATGCTTTCGTGAACTACCAAAATCAAAATCAGGAGTCAAACAAGATATTGATGTTCATTCAAAAGACGCTAAGTCCAGTCCGTTATGCAGATAATCATGAGCAGTTTGAATTGTACAGAATTGACATCAATAAGCGATTGCTTTTCATAGGCTTTGAATTATTGGAAACCGGAAAATTCAGAAAGGTTACCGAGGCCAAAACAATTCCTGAAGCTCAACGCAGGGCAGATGTCTTAAAGAGTAAGTTAAAGGATCGACAAGTACATGCTGATGTGCTATTGTTTTGTAAAGCAGAACTATTACAGGACAACTATTTTCATGCAGTCTTTGAAGCAACTAAGAGCGTAGCTGATAAAATCCGTGAAAAAGCAGACCTTACTTCTGATGGCTCGGTACTTGTAGACACTGCCTTTGGATTAGGACAACTTAAAACACCCAAGCTTGCCTTCAATACCCTAAGAACTGAATCAGAAGAAAGCGAACACAAAGGATTCATGCATCTAGTGAAAGGACTTTTCGGAATGTTCAGAAATACCACGGCCCACTCTCCTAAAATTAAATGGGTGATTGATGAGCAGGATGCGTTGGATAGTTTGACATTGTCATCCATGTTGCATCGCACCCTGGACAAGTGCGTAAAGGCCACTGTTTAATTTATTGTATTGTGCTATCACGGTTTAGCCTTGATCACTTCCTTTAAAACAAAGGAAAGATAATCATGAGCCAGATCACAAAATGCAAAAACGAATTCAATGTCCTTGATGTAAAAAGTTGTCGTTCCTGTCTCCAAAGGATTTATCACTCCAATGTGTTTGTGATTTCTTATAAATTTTGTTAGGTGAATATTGTCACTTCCAACAACTGCCGAGTCATGCACCACGCAGTTCCTAATTTTACGATAATCAGTTAACTCAATCCAATGCTTGTCAATGGAGTCAAGATTTACGCCAGCTACTTTCTCGATATACTTTTTGCTTTTCCCAATGATGTCTCCACCCGCTAAATCTGAAACTGAAAGTTTGAGTCCATATCTTGCTTGAGCAAAACTGCAAATTTTGTCGAAAGTTACTTCAAACAACGTGTAGGCAGACGTAAACGTGGAGTTCATCAATATGGCCACAAAGTTCCTATCATAATTTTCGAAATGTTCCGAGTATACTCTGCTGGTGAGTTCTCGGCTATCCGGAAAATTCTCCAACTCATATTTAAAATTGCCCATCATTTGATCCTTCTTGACAAGCATCAAGTCCCTTGATTCCTTTACAAAGATTTTCATTCGATCAAATCCACGATCTATTAACGCCTTGTACATGGTAGCAAACACCGTTTCTGGGTCATCGCTGCTCGACATCACTTTTATTTTATCCATAAGTTTGAACCTTCCAACAACTTCTACCTATTAATTTCTCAATAGTAAGAGGCGATCATTTTTATGCGAAATTCGTTAAAAAAAGCTAACTTTCGTTGTTGGTGGGTTGTAAGGCATTCAAAATGAGCCAGTTCGAGTATATTAAAGATTTAGCCAAATACGGTCTGGAAAACGACCAGGAGAAATTACTGGCTGTCCTGACCGAACTCATCCAACATTCTAAAAAGAGTAAGAAGATCAATTTTGCGCTGCAACTACAATCTCTGCTAAAAGATTCCATACGCCAGCAACAGGTGAGTGGATTAACAAAGGTGGGGTCTATTCAACATTCGCTGAAAGAAGAAGACAGGGAAGTCAGTGAATTCATCATTGAGAAAGTTACCTCCGACTATAAGTTTGAAAATCTAATCTGCAATGATAACGTTAAGGATGATCTGGGCTATTTCATTGAAGAGCATCAGCGAATAGAATTGTTGCGTTCCTTTGAACTGCCGGTTGCCAATAAAATTTTGCTTCATGGTCCTTCTGGTTGCGGCAAAACATTGGCCTCTTACGTCATTGCCGGAGAGCTTAAAAAGATGATGTATGTCATCAACCTGGGGGCAATTGTCTCGTCAAAATTAGGCGAGACCAGTAAGAATCTCGCTAAAATATTCAGAAGAGCAGCCTCTGAGGACAGCGTGATTTTCCTGGATGAGTTTGACTCTTTGGGCAAAGTTAGAGATTACAGCCAAGACCATGGAGAAATGAAAAGAGTGGTGAATACCATACTCCAGCTTTTTGACTATCTGCCTCAGACTAGCATTGTTATCGCGGCTACTAATCAAAAGAATTTTTTGGACAACGCTTTACTACGGAGATTTGATCTCAACATTCAATTTGACTTACCTAATCAGAAACAAATTGAGTCGCTGATCTCCTTAACCTTAAAAAATGGCAAGTTCACTTTTGATAATAAACGAACTGCTGCAGCATTAGTTAAGTCTTGCTTAGGTTTGTCTTACTATAGCATACAGAAGACCTTAATTACGGCAATCAAAAGAAGTCTCTTTGAGAAGACAGACGAAAAAGTCATTCCGTTGACTGCTAAAATAAAGACATCCGTTTGGAAAGATCTTATCGTATACGAAAAGAAAGCCCTGTCAAAAAAGAAAAAGCAATAATCAGGATTCTGCTTCCGCTGTAGCCTCGCCTTCAAGAGTTGCAATAGCTTCAATCAAATTTATAGCAACAATATCCTGGTACAATCTGTTACTGGCTCGTGTAGTTGGTAACTCTGAAACGGTAAGTATTAATGAAAATTTATGTTTTGTTGCATCCAGGTATTTCCTATGACTTTCCGGTATATCATTTTTTGCAGTGCATTTTATTGCAAGAGCAACTTTGTTGCCTAGCGCTTCGATCTGAGCACCTGAGACATTGTCGTCCCGTTGTTGGACATTTGAAAACAATCGGTTATCCACACCGAAGAAATCATCGGACCAACTCATGCCTTGCTTAATCCGGTAATTCTCAGTTTTCATTTTCCCCATTTCATTCGCTTCGATTGGTTTAAATATTCCGAAGGTAATCTGGAGTGGCAGGTATCCCAGGTGATTGTCTTTAATTGGTAAGAAGCTATAGCACAATGTAGCTTTGAAATTCAACTTATTTCCACTCTTATTAATGTAATTAGGAATCGAAACAAGTATTGTCTGGAGTTCCTCCACTTCAATCTCACTTTCGATTACGAAGCTTATGGCGTTGTTATCCGTTGCTGTCAGAAAGTTGCTTTGAGGTTTTCCAAAGCCCGTTAATTTTCGTAACAAGTTAATCGGATAGCCACGAAATTGTACAGGATTATTTCCGCATGGACTTTCAGCGGAATTGATCAACAGCGCTTTTATCGTTTGCATCTTCAGCAAAGGATATTGACGTTGAATCACCGCAGCATAGGATGCGATCAACGGTGTCGAAAAGCTTGTACCACAACTGCGGGAAAAATATCTGTCCCCAGCAGGTTCAATTGGTGAGCGAAGAATTTCCAAGCCAGATTCATACTTAAATAAGTCCCCGCCCTCAAATACCAGGTCGGGCTTATTTAAGTGCTTATTTCTTTGCGACCGCATAAAATCTGAACCGTTAACAGGTTGCTCATAGTCATAGTGAAACTTACGAGTATAATACGCGGGGAATTCTTCACCGGGAGTGATGTCTGAGTTGAGTTCTCCTTCAAGGTTTCCGGCAATAGCACCGATAGAAATGTTATTCAATGATTCAGACGGCTCCGATATGTTTGTCGTCTCACAACTATGAATTTCGCTCCTGTTGTCAAGGGAATAAAAAAAATCGGGATACGCGTGTGCTGTATGCGGCTCATCGACTATTAACTCTTTCAATCTTTGCTCGGGAATATTGCCGACTGATATGAAAATCAATAGGTCATTTTCATAGGCAAGCTTGTCTAACAAATAGGCGTAATCACTGAAATGTTTATTATAACCTTTGGGCATTGGATCATTCAGCGAGAGGTTGAAGATGCGGATACCATGATCAACATGTGCTTGTTTAATAACTTCTACCAGGCGGACAATATTCAATCCGTCATTGTCGGCCTGAATAGCTTTGATGACAGCGATCTTTGCCTTGGCCTCATAAGAAGTTTTTATTTCTCTGATAAAATCCTCACCAAGGATGACAAGACTTGCAACAGCGGTGCCGTGACCGCTATCATCAATGTACGGGCTTGTATTGGTGAGATCGTAGGCAATATCGGTGAGGCAGGAACGCAATGGTTCTATCCTAAAAAAACCTGTGTCAATAATTCCAACCGTAGGCAAATTATCCGGAACCACGATTTCAAATCCGTAGTCTCTTCGTGCCTCGCCAAATGCCCCTGGTCTTCTACGCTCGACCCTGCTACTAGATACCGTTTTTACTATATCAAAATTATCAGCAATTTCTTCAGTGTCTTCTCGTGACAAATTGGAGACCTCAAGAATATCAGGTGATAAATCCGTCTGATAGACAGGTTTGCCTTTTGACTCTAGGTAAGTAAGCAAAGCTTTATAGATAGCATTGGCCGATGCTCGTTGAGCACTGATGAGACTTATACACGACATTTCTGTCGAGTATGATTTGATCCTGCGCTTGCTAGAGAGAAATCGAAAGTCATTAATTAATGCGATAAGATTGTATTCTTTACCTTGATAAGGTTCTTCGGGAGGGCTTTCATAAAATAATTCGAGATGCTTAATAAAAAGTTTAAATGCCTCCTCGTCTATGATTTCAAAGTAGACTGTTTTATTGAAGTCTTCATAAGCAGAGACCAACAATCCATATTTTGAATAGTATTCTTTTACTAAACTGGAATTAAAGACTTTAAAAAATCTTATGATCACCACTTCAATTACATCAGGAAGAACAATTGTTCTTTTCTCGGAGCGTTGTTTTCGCTCAGAATACAAAATTGCATTCGCCCTACGCAACCTTTCCTTCTGGACAGAATTGGGCACCTTGGATGTCTCTATCTCTGATTCATCTTCTGCTTCTGTCTTTACCCACCGCGTCTTCTTGAAACCATCATTAGTTCCAGGTTGATTCTTAAGGTATACGTGTCGATTTTCAGCCATGTAGCACTTTTATTTAGTAAACGGGTTTGATATCAAGTTACAATTTCCCTGTGT
>QFQM01000211.1 GCA_003243255.1 Flavobacterium psychrophilum
TTAACAGCTGAACAGGAAAACATCGACTTACTGCACAACCAAAACAACGATTCTGTCCAACTTATAGGGGGTTAGTACACCATCTTGACGTTTGGATAATACTTTTCCAACCATTTGTCTAGGCAATAGTGCAAGTACAGATTGGCTAACAATGGACTGATTACTCCGCCCTGTGGGGTGCCCCTGCCGGTAGGTTCTTTGATGATTCCATCTTCCAGTTGTACCGGAGCTTCCAGCCAACGGTGGATGTACATCATTACCCACTTCTCGGGCACGTGCTTGCGCAAGGCTTTCATCAGTAACTCATGACTTACATTCTCAAAGAACTCTTTGATGTCAAGGTCTATCACCCAGCTATATAGCAGTACATTCTTCTGCACTTCTTTTATTGCTGAATGTGCTCCTTTGTTAGGTCGATAACCATACGAGCTATCTACAAAGACGTTTTCTAACCGTGGCTCTAAGTACGCTTTCACTACCTGTTGGGCTACTCTATCTCCTACCGTTGGGATGCCTAACGGACGAGTCTTGCCGCTTCCTTTCGGAATGGTGACCCGCTTTACCTTCGGTGCCAAGTAACTTCCTGAAGACAGTCTGTTCCATATCTTGTACAATTCTTTTCATCGTACCTTGTCAAATTCTGACATGCATTGATGGTCAACTCCTGCACTCCCTCCGTTACTTTTCACTTTCTTGTAGGCTTCCCATACCATCTGTTTGGTGATCGGTACTGACTTTGTTTCTTCTTTAAAAATCATCCTCGTTAAAGTTGTTCTTAAATTTAAAACTGCATAATTGAAGTCCTTCGCTCCATTCTCATTACAAGAACTTCTTCGCTACTACAACTTCATCCGCCACCTTTAATGTCATTGGTAATCGTCTTACAGGTATTCCCTGCTTGATGTTTCCCTTTTACATTCATTAAAGGCTTCCTGTGTTTCCGCAATAAAGCCTGAGTAATGTTCATGCCTCCTTTATGACGGTTGCCGTAGGGCCAGTGATCAGGTAACTTCCCTACTTATCCCTGATCCCTCGATATGGTTCAGGTTCTGACAACAACTGACCTTTTCGTCACTTCATCGGATGGTTCGCTTTCGCTCATCTCCATTATTCGCACCTGACTGTTTAATCAGCCTTTTTCTACTAACGCTCAACACCTGGCCATTACTGGCAAAGCATCATAGTAGTGGTTTAACAAAAACACCTGAATGTCTTTGTTGGAAGACCTACTTCCATCTTTATCGCAGTTATGTTGCTTACACAACCACAGCACACATCGAGTAGACGGCCCCACCAGTTAACACTGCACTGATAGGGAGCGCCTCTTCCGCCAACCGGCGGATACGTAGGGACCTCGTATACAGCGGTTCATAAAGATCAGGAGATATTTTTTGGTAATAAGAGAGTATTGATTCCTAGCCTCTCTTGATAAGCCATTCCAATGTGATCGTTATTCCTAAGATCGGACTTTGCGATACAGTCCATCCACCCATTCGCGTACGACTCTACGCATAAGCCTGACCGCTGTGAATCCCTAAACGAATCAAACTCATTCTTTTCCGTTCGGGTTTCTTCCAGTCTTCCCAGATGCAATACCTCCGTCTATTACACAGCCATCGAGTTATTTGAGTTTGGGCAAAAACGACGCGGATATCAACAAGAAAATCGCTACAGTTGAAAGTCCCATAGAGAAGTCAAAAATCATTATATAAAAATGTATTAATTTTGGAAAGATAGCGGAAGCGTAATGGAGATATATCAGCATGCTGATATATCTGAAAAGCTGGAATAACAGCACTTGTGCTGTTATTCGATTGTTGTGGCTCATGCCTTAATAAAAATTTATCATACTAATGGGAGCTTGGGGACAAGGAATTAAACAGAACGACTTATTTGGTGACATATACGACACGTTCAGAGCTTTGTATTATGACGACCTTGAACCCAATCAAATTCGAGAAGCCTTAGAACGAGACAATGAAGTTGATGAGGACGATTTTGCGGAGTTCTGGACAGCTATTGCATATTCGCAATGGGTTACCAAGGGACTTGAAAAATATGTTCTGGAGAAAATCAAAGAGATAAAGGAGACAGAACGAGGACTTCAACTATGGAAAGAGGCTGGGGACAAGGAATTTAAAAAGAGAAAGAAAGTTATTGAAGAGTTTTACCTAGAAATTCAAACTGAGAGACCAACTCCAATTAGACGACTGAAAATTAAACCTTACCCTCCAATATTTGAGCAAGGGGACTGCTTAACATTTAAACTTGACGACAATAATTATGGAGCTGCCGTGGTTATTGAAAAAATAAACTTCCACCCATTGAGTCTATCAAAATTGGGTTCCAACAGAATTGCATTGACAAAGTATAATGGGATAAAGAAACCCGACACAAATGACATAGTTAATGCTGAAATACTCTATACAACTTTCAGAAAGTGGAATGAGGCATTTAACGTAAATACGTTTGACGCCAAGGATTTAGGAAAAGATTTAAAACAAATTGAGAAAGTCGGACAGATAAGCATTTCGGACAAGGTTGTAGAATTTGTTAATCGACCAGGACGGTGTTTTAATTTTGACCATTGGAAAGATGTTAGGTCAACAATTAATAGCCAATTGACTTTTGAAACTGATAACAAGCTCCCTGACTATAGGAAATTGAAAGTAAAAGATATCACCGACAATGTGGACAACTGGAAATACATGTTGGACGAGAGATATAAATACATTTTCCCATAAGGCACGAGCCACAACAGCAGCTATTTGCAATGGCTGGGTGAAGTGTAAGTATAAAGTTTTATCTTCGCTATTACGTTTGGTCACGGTGGACAAAGACGCTTTCAAAAGCCAGCCACTGCAAATAGCCAAACGTTGGTGGCAATGTGGCCTGACAAAGTTGGGATACGAATGATAACAAAACAAAGTTTCCTTGACGACAAATTATAGATGAGCTTATTTAGAAAAGTTGAGCATTGGGCAAAGGAGAATCCAATCAAACTGACATTCTTATCGTACCCCATTGCGGAGTTGTCGAAATTTACATTCGACACTATTAAAGGAGTGAACTATTCTTCTCTACTTAGTTCATTCATTACACTCTTGAATATTGATTTTAATGTCAAGACCTGGCATGTTCTTGTTATAGGACTTATTATTATCACGGTGACAATTGTTAGAAGTAAATGGAAGAAGAACAAAACATTGGACAATGGCGCTAGTTCATCAAATGTAAAACCAATGGAGAGTTCAAATGTTGGAATTGCTAGACATCCATTTAATTCTTCATTGAGCAGTCAATTCTTGAACACAGAATCTGGAACATTTAGCATTTGGGCTTACGTTACGGACATTCACAATCATGTACATCCAAACGGCAGATACATGTACATTATAGGGTACTCTACAAACGGTGGGAAAGATTCCAATAACAATGCTATTGCGAAGTGCCCCAATGCTTGGGCAATACAAAGGATAGCTCCAACTAAAACGGATGGTAAGGGAATTTGGAGGTTTTGGTGTAATAACGTTGAGAAAAAATCAACACTTCTTGACTATGGAGAAATTCTATCAGGTGGTTGGCATTTATTCACAGTAGCGTGGTCTGCGACAGACAACTACATAAAATTTGTAATTGACGAGAAAATTGTCGGTGAAGACAAATTTATTAACTGGCCTTCGGACTTTTCTGCCTCAATGACATTGGGCACGTGGCCAACAAGGACACCGGACCACTTTTTCGACTCTAAAATTGGCCCGTGGAGCTTTACACCATCAGGTTATAACAAAAACCATATTAAAGACTTTTTAAGTAAGAGACCAAAGGACTACGAATAAGATTTGTGTAAGGCCACACAGCCACCAACAAAGTGCATAATCAATGGCGGGGTTCAGTTTAAGTTTGTAGTTTAGTTTTCAAATTACGTTTGGTTGTATGGGACAGTGTAGTGGTAGTCGGCTTGGCATTCCTTCGTCATTTACCAAGCCTCCTATTCCCGCCACTGCTTATGCACAAACGTTAGTGGCAAGCGGCTTGGGACAATGACGACTATGAAATTCTACATAACGACACTCTTTTCAGTTTTAACAATCGGACTCTTTGGACAAACCGTTGACAGTTTGGGACTTGATAATAACCCGAGACTGAACAAATATGAAGCGGAATACTTCAATAACGAATTTAAAGACCAAAGAAATAGTTTTGACTTCTTGGACAAGAAAGCCGCATTTATCACAGGCAGTTCTGCCGGTAAACATTTGACAAAGGTGGACTACTTTAATGAAGTAAAGTCGAGACTCAAGGACAACTATGGAATGACTCATTCTGCAATATTTTTGGCAGACGAAGAGAAAATTAAATCAGGCGGCTATGATGTGGTTGTGGCATCTTGGGTAAAACTATTGACAGACAAGAGAAGAAGACAAATAATCTATGAGCTTAAAATTTTAAATAGGGACAACTGACAAAGCCGCCAGCCACTAACAATGTGTATGAAAACATAGCGCTGGTTCGGTGTTGGTTTGTAGTTTTCGTTTCTTAATTTCGTTCGGCCACGTGGGACAAAACGCAGCAGGTCGCTAAAGCCATTCCTTCGTCATTTGGCTTTAGCTCTTAAACCGCGCTACGTTTCATACACTGTCGTTATAGCCAATTTGCCAGATGAAATACTTTATAATTGTTTACATCGCTTTAGGATTTGTATTGTCTTCTGCAATAGGTGTTACTTATTATTGCGACGGTTTGGAAATGTTTCCGGAATACTACGGAAGTCCATTTGTATTTAAACAAAAATCACTAGGAAGTTCAATGACCTATTATTTCAGCATTTCAGGAATTTTACTCAATGTTGCCGCGTGGGGTTTATTGGTTCTGATAGTGCATAAAGTTTTCATCTTCTTTATTGAAAAAATACGGAATAACAAAATAGCTAAACTTGTCTACAAAGGACTCGTGGTAGGACTAATGGTATTTTCTACTCTGAATATTTTGGCAGATTATGTTATGCTCGGAAGGGGATTTAAAAAAGGACTCAACTATTGGTACATGAATGTGGATGAGGAAGCAAAAGTCTGGGGAATGGACTGTGAAGGTAAATGGACGATGTTTGGCAGATAAACTGGCTATAACACAGGCTAAAAATTAATTGCGCCCGCTGGGTTACTTTCTGTTTGTATTTCATAGCAAGTGCGCCAAGCAAAAAAAATTTATTAATCAAAAACAAATTAAAAAATTTGTTTGCTTGGCTTGTCGGTTAACATCAACTTCTTATTTTTAATCAAGGCGGCGCAACTAAATTTTAGCCTGCGCCCGTTGGCAGCAATACCATTTTGACAATGAAGAGTATAAGGACAATCCTGATTTTAACATTGATTGCAACTTGTCATATTGGACAGGGGCAAAGTATTGACTCAGCCCAACAAGATCTGAAGAACTTGAGCGACATTGATTTCTTTAGAAAGTACAGTTTTGATGACCAGACTTTATCCAAGGACGACATTAAAGTGACGAAATTAATTTGGTCTCTTTCACAGCTGAGGACCATTGACAAAGGACTAAGACAACAAGGCGTCAGGACATTAACTAGAATTGACGCCCGTCCATCAGGCAAGAGTCAATATTATATTATTGGACATTATCAATTACCGACCCCGGACCATTTAGCTCGAATTTCATTTTATCGAGTGGACATGAAGAACAAGACAATCGACTATCAGAGCTTGGACGACTTCATAGGTGACAAATGGAAAAGATTGGAGTGAAATGGTACAGCTGCCAACAGTATGTTTCTGCAATGGTGCCGTGATGGGTTGGTTTAAAGTTTTATCTTCGTTCAACGCTATCGTTTCGTGGGACAGGACGCGGCTTCGGAAAGGCACCACTGCAGAAACACAAACGTTGGCAGCCATAACCGGACAGAGATGAGAATACTTATAATATTATTAATAACTCTTGGGACAGTTCAGAACTCTGTTGGACAGACTGACTCAATAAAGTAATCTGACCTTGACAGTCTTTACGTGCGGACAATTCGAAATCAAATTTACCTTGCCCTCTCAAGCGGATACAAATATTTTGAAATCACAGATAATACCGACAGAATTAAAGACAAAGTTGGAGTCTCCATTTTTAAGTTTTTGACTCATGAAGAATTAATTGACAAATCAATAAAGGAGAAGAAATCATTACTCGTATACAGAGTTGTACACAAGATTATTTCAGCCGACACAGTTGACATTAACATTGGTGACGTTTCTGTCACGGCTAAAAGGTCAATTCATTTTAATCACGGACTAAGAACAAAGAAAGCAAACTTTGCAATTTCGTGTGGCGGGACAAATGGATACGTACCGACAGAGAGATTTGCATTCAATAGGGAAACAAGGACTTGGGACCAAATTGAATTTGTTAAACCAAAAAGTTATCGGGACAGATTAAACAATAACTAACAGCGGACAAAGGTTACGGCCGCCAACAAAATATTTCTGCAATGGCGGGGTTCGGTGTCCTCATTAGTTTCGGTTTCTCTATTTAAATTTATCACATGGGACAAGGCGCAACTGGTCGGCCTTAGCATTCCGCTTCGCTGCATTGCTAAGTCCTCCTATGCCCGCCACTGCAGAAACACAGACGTTGTGCAGCATATTTTATGGACAGAGTAAGATTAATTGTTAAAACCGAATCAGCAAACGTTTGGTGGGGTATTTACGGATTTTGTGAAAAGACTGGATGGGAGGATTTAAATATCTTCAATGGCAAGGATGAAAAAATCGGTGCATTTTGCTTGAACGCCAAGCGATACCTGAGACAGGGAGTTGAAGATTTGAGAGATGATCCGAATGAACATAATTTTGTTCATGCTATTGACAAATATCTTGAGGACAATAGAATTCATTATTGGTACTACTACAATGACTCGTTTGATGAGAATTTTTTCGAAGTTGCATATGAAGCGCCCCAGAACCAAAAGGGTGAGAAGCCTAGATATTTGGACATTTGGCATCCCGATGAAAGTATTGACATTTCTACTATTCAATCGGCAGCAAATGACTTTGCTAGCACATTTCTAAAACTCGACAATGTAGACATTCAAATTGAAGAAGGTGAAGGATTGGAAGACTCGTTAAAGTCTTACAATTCCGACAAAGTACATTGACTATTATAAGAACGGACTGACAGAATTAAATCAGTTGATGATTTCAATTCTCAATGAGCGACATGACGACAGCGATTTGAGAGTAATTCTTTCAACCATCGCGACATGCAAGGGACAGCCTAAACTTGGTAAAGCTATAATAGAAATGAGTGACGATGTGCTTGACGAATTTCTCAAACAATATCAAGGTTAGTGAATAGCCGCTACGTACAACAAAAGCTTGTGGCAAGCGGGCGGGACTGTGCGTCATTGAAGTGTGTAGTTCTTTATTTATCTTTATC
>QFQM01000212.1 GCA_003243255.1 Flavobacterium psychrophilum
TGAATGCCGAAAAAAAATATATGTTTTCGCTGGAAGACCGCAAACGCTTTATTGAAGAATCATTCATGAATGAGCCTAAAGTTGAAGTTATCACCTACGAAGGCCTGACTATTGACCTTTGCCGTAAAGTAGGTGCCGGATTCATATTACGTGGTCTTCGCAACCCTGCCGACTTTGAGTTTGAAAAAGCCATTGCACATACTAACAGAGAACTTTCGCAAATAGAAACCGTATTTTTGCTTACCGCTGCAAGCACATCTTATATCAGTTCAAGTATTGTTCGTGACGTTCTTCGCCATGGCGGGGATTACACTATATTAGTTCCTGATGCAGTAAGGGTAAAATAAGCCTATGAACAAATTTTTACTTTTAGTATTCTTCACCTGCGTACTTTCTGCCCAAAAGAAAAACACCTATACAACACCTTACGAAAAAGGGAATGAGAACCAAACTGCTACCTACGAAGAAACCATAGCGTTTTTCAGGCTGCTTGACAAAGACTTTGAAACCATACAGATGCATGAAATGGGACTTACCGATAGCGGTGAGCCATTGCACATCGTTATTTACAATCCTGATAAAAAGTTTGACTTTAATACAATCCATAAAGATAAAGCTGTACTGTTGATCAACAATGGCATTCATCCGGGTGAACCTGATGGTATTGATGCTACCATGATGTTTTACCGTGATCTTGCAACCGGTAAGGTTACTGCCCCTAAAAACACAGTACTGGTAAACATACCTGTATATAATATAGGAGGCGCATTAAACCGTAATTCATACAGCCGTGCAAACCAAAACGGCCCTGAGAGTTATGGTTTTCGTGGTAACGCACGCAATTATGACCTGAATCGTGATTTTGTAAAGAACGATACCCGAAACGCACGAAGCTTCGCGCAGATATTTCATGCTGTAAATCCTGATGCATTTATAGACAACCATGTAAGCAACGGGGCCGACTACCAATATACGTTAACCTATATTGCTACACATCATCAAAAGCTTGGCGGAGAACTTGGTGCCTACTTTAAAGCCGAGATGATGCCGCAGATATTGTCAGCCTTAAAAGCTAAAGGCATTGAAGCAACTCCTTATGTAAACGTGCACGACACAAAACCCGATGCAGCAGGCTTTGAACAATTTATGGATTATCCGAGATATTCAACGGGGTATGCTTCTATGTTCAATGTTCCCGGATGTATGCCGGAAACCCATATGCTGAAAGACTATTCCGCGCGTGTTAAAGTGACATATGAGTACATGGCAGAGTCGGTAAAGTTTATAGATGCCAACCACAACAGGATAAAATTATTGCGTTCTGAAAGTCCGGACAATTATAAGCCCGGCTCACGCTACACCCTTACATGGGAAATAGATTCTACACAGGTCACTACCCTGCCCTTCTTAGGTTATCAGGGCGATTATAAAACCAGTGAGGTTACGGGTAAACAAAGGCTATTTTATGACCGTAAAAAAACCTTTAGCAAGATGCTTCCTTATTACCAAACCTACCAGCCCGTAACAACGGTAACGATACCTCAGGCTTACATAATACCAAAATCGTGGTGGAATGTTATTGAGCTATTAAAACTCAACAACATTGCAATGGAACCTCTGACAAAAGACACTGAAATTGAAGTGGAGAGCTACCGCATTAAAGACTTTAAAACGGGTAAATCGGCTTATGAAGGACATTACCCTCATAGTACGGTTGCAGTAGAAACTACTACACGTAAAGTGCTGTTCAAAAAAGGAGATTTCATCATCAATACCCAACAGCCCGGAGTTAAATACCTTCTTGAAACATTAGAACCTCAAGGCAATGATTCTTTTTTTAGCTGGAACTTTTTTGATGCCATCTTACAACAAAAAGAATATTTTTCAGATTACGTTTTTGAAGATACTGCTGCAAAACTTCTTAAAGAAAATAGCTCTCTAAAAACAGAATTCGAAAAGAAAAAACAGGAAAACAAAGCATTTGCAGATAATGCCGATGCCCAGCTGGACTGGATATACCGCCATTCACAATATGATGAAAAAACACATATGGAATATCCGGTTTACAGGAAGGTCAAATAATTTGATGTAAGAATTTACAGGTGTAAAAATTTCATTTATTTTTACCTGAAACCAACCACCTGAAAATGAAACTCATTACATTACACTTTAACCTGAAGTTATTCTTCTACCTTGTTATTGCATTTATACTTTGCACCGCTATCGGAACGGTAAGTCATGAATTTGGACATGCAGCCGTTACTGCTTATCATGGCAGTGATTGGACGGTACATTATGATTCTATGTCTCCCGGAAAATCTACATTAGTGGATTCCCTTGAGAATGCATATCAAAAGGATAAAGAAAAAATTAAATCCGAAGCTGCATCACCTGAAAAAGAAGCCTTTTTTAAAACCAGGGAAAGACTATCAAAAAAATATAAATTGGAGGACTTACAAATGAGACTTGGTGGACCTTTACAAACAATGCTTACTGGAACTATTGGTTTTATATTTTTATGGTTTTCGCGCAAAAAGAACAAATTTGATGAAATGCTCACCTTTAAGGAGTGGTGTTTTGTGTTAATAGGTTTTTTTTGGTCCAGACAGCCCGCTATATTACTTCAAAAGATACTCTATAAATGTACTGGCAGTAATGGCATAGGCGATGAAGAAAGAATTGCGCGACATCTCCATCTTAATGAATGGTTTATAATAACACTTTGGGGAATTATCGGTGCTGGCATCCTTTTATGGATAACGTTTTATGCAATCCCTATAAAACAACGTTTTACTTTTATAACAGCAGGTCTAACAGGAAGTTTGTTAGGCGCGGCAATTTGGTTTGGGCTTTTAGGTCCCGCATTATTACCATAAAAAAACGAACCTTATTCAGGTCCGTTTTTTTATGGTAATACATATTTATTTCTCGACTTCTGCATTCTCAAAAAGAAGTTTGATATTTTCGTATGAGTTTGTAAGCGCTTCTTTAATCTGTTCAGGATTAAGCCAGGCTACTTTTTCGATACCCTCCTCAATTTGTCCAAAGAGCTTCCCTGTGTAATCAGTCTTCATTTCATACCAATGCGTAATCTTAAGCCTGTATGTGCCATTACGTTTAAAGATATGATAGGTCTTCTGAAGCTTGTTGGTAATCTTAAGGTTTTTCACGCCGGTTTCCTCTTCTACTTCGCGAATAGCAGTATCTTCTATATCTTCGCCTTTTTCGATACCTCCTTTCGGAAGATCCCATTTACCGTTGCGCAAAATAAAAAGCACTTCACCCTTTTTATTATATACAAGCCCTCCTCCGGCTTTAGCCACCGGAATCTTTTCTTTTAATTTCTTTAGGGTTTCCTTTTCATCAGGATGATATAAAACCGCCTTCTTCACTTTGTTATTGAACATATTTACTATCAATTGTTCAATATCAACACTCTCCAGTAAAAACAACCTGAAGTCAGTTTCTTTTTCGACAGTATTTGTCAAAAAAAGTGGTTTATCGTTTACAAAAACTTTATACATTTGCAATATGATTTTCAATATAGACACCGCCAAAAAAACAGCCGAATTGCTTTTACAAATAAACGCAATTAAATTAAATCCTAAAAATCCTTTTACATGGGCTTCCGGATGGAAATCGCCTATTTACTGCGATAACAGGATAACTCTTTCATTTCCACCGATAAGGAATTACATCCGTGAAGAATTTTCGAAACACATCGAAAAAGAGTTTGGAAAACCGGATGTTATTGCAGGAGTAGCTACCGGAGCTATAGGAATAGGTATGCTTGTTGCTGAATACATGGGACTTCCGTTTGTATATGTTCGCCCTGAACCTAAAAAACATGGCCGTCAGAACCAGGTTGAAGGCTTCCTTCAAAAAGGACAGAACGTAGTGGTAGTTGAAGACCTTATCAGTACAGGAAACAGCAGCCTTCTTGCTGTAGAAGCTTTAAAAGCTGCCGGAGCAAACGTTAAGGGCATGGTTGCTATATTTACCTATGGTTTTGACGTATCTGTTCAAAACTTTAAAAATGCTAATCTAGATTTACACACGCTTGGAAACTATGAGACCCTTCTGGAACTTGCTGTTTCTAAAAAATATATCACAGAAGAAGAACTTGACACTCTTAAAGACTGGAGCAAAAGCCCGTCTACCTGGGGACAATAAGTTGATGATACTCTACACGCCAAAAGAATTAATTACAAACCAATAAATTATATTAATCAACTAAACCAATCACAATGAAAAAAATGTTCTTACTAGTGATGCTGCTTACAGCATCAATGTCTTTCGCGCAACTTAAAAAAGTTCAGGTAACTCCTGCTGAAACGATAGGCAAAGCGCAACAATTTGGAGCTCCTTTAGAAGCTGAAATTACAAAGTCAGGAAACAAATACACCGTAAGATTCAGAGATCAGCAGTTTAAAACCCTTGACGAATACCGTGAATTCAGTTTTGAAGATGTAGATAATACATTTAATGATTTATATGCTGCAATAGAAGAAGGTTTTACAACGATGCCTAAAGAATCTGTTTATCTTGAACTTCCGGACTATGTTATAGGTCTTCACTTTAGTAAATTTCTTGGATCGCCTGTTTTAAGATTTTCATGTGCAATAAAAGTGAAAGATGCACCGGTATATTTTTCAAACGAAATCGCCAAAAAACAAGTTGAAAAACTTTTTGGAAAGAAAAAATAATTAAACAACTATGAATTTAGAAAGCCCTAAAGTATCCGTTGAAAAACCTGCTCAATATATCTTTGACGAGCTTACAGATGTAAAAAACTTCGAAAAGCTGATGCCCGAAAATATAGCAAAGTTTGAAGTTACAGGTGAGGAAGCCTTTATCTTTGCGCTTAAAGGTATGCCTGAGATCAAATTGAAGCTTAAAGAAAAATCGGCTCCCAATAAGGTTGTCTTAGGAGCTGCAAGCGATAAACTACCGTTTACACTTACAGGTAATATAAACAGCACTTCTGATAATTCAAGTGATGTACAGCTTTTCTTTGAGGGTGAATTTAACGCAATGATGGCCATGATGATAAAAGGCCCTATTTCTAAATTTATCGAAACGCTTGCTCAGAACATGCACAAGCTTTAAAACAATATAACCTTATAAAAAGAGCCTTTTAGTATCACTAAGAGGCTTTTTTTTATACTTTTATCAAAAAGATATTCTGTTATGAAAACTAAATTTTTATTGATTGTAACTTTATTTTGTTTTATTTGCTCTAATGCCCAGGATGATGATGTTAAAGTAAAAATATTACTTGATCAGGCCAACGAGATGGGTAAAAAATTTGTTGCGCGTGATTATGCCGGCTTCCTTAAATATGCCCACCCTGCAACTATAAAAGCTATGAGGGGCGAAAAAGAAGCGCTAAGAAAAATGAACGAGCAAATGGCTGATATAGTTGAAGAAGGTATCATAATTACCGATGTGAACTTTGGCACTCCTACCAAAATCATTACTGTGGACACCGAGTTACAATGTACGCTTCCACAAATAATAACAATGGAAATACCCGACGGTAAAGTAACAGCGACAACAACTGTCATCGCTATCTCAAGGGATAACGGCAAAAACTGGTACTTTCTTGACACGGCAAATTATAACTTTCAGGATATGAGAATGCTTTTACCTAACCTTTCGGATCAAATTGTAATTCCCGAAAGAAGCGAACCTGCTTTCGAACCTCACAAAAAAGCTGACTGATTTTGGAAAAGCCACTGCCGTTAAAGATTTTATAAAACAGTAATACTCAAAAAAGGTTTTAAGTAAATTTATTTCCCTTAAAAAACACAGCCATGGAAAAGAATATAAATGATTTTGAACTGCATTACGACCTTGAAGGCGAAATGAATTCGCAGGAGCTTACAGAAATCCACATTGGTGATGTTAATCTCCCAACAGGAAAGGTTATAGTTGCAGACCCTTTCTTCTCTTTGGAACAAAGGCCTTTTTCACGCACTGTAGAGCCTGACAAATATCCGGTTTACATATTCATGGCAGATATTGACTCTCTTCATCACAGGGTTGCTTATGCCAAAATTAAATTCAGACCTGAGAATGCATCCAAGTGGATACTTGCACTTACTGACGACCTTACAAACGAGGAGTTAACCGAACTTGGTGAGGATGAATTTTATGGATTCCCTGTAGAATCGGGCCTGGCATGTTTTCTCGATGAAGAAACCAATACACAGTTTGTTGAAAAAATGGATGAGCTTCAGGAAAAAAATCCTGAATCAAATTACTATGACGATGTTCTTTCTGAAGAATTCAGGGAATATTCAGGCAAAAACAATTTTTCAAGAGAACTTGGCGACTGGAATGATCACCACCCTATAGCTAATTCTGACAATAATGTAATTATGTTTGCATCAGGATGGGGAGACGGCTACTACCCTGCTTACTGGGGATTAAACGAAGCCGGAGACACTGTTGAACTGGTCATTGACTTCCTTCTTAATGAATTTGACCCGGAAGGCGGTGACAATGAAGAATATGAAGATCAATAATATCAAAACACCTGCAAATGCAGGTGTTTTTGGTTTAATATAAAAGCTGTACTTCCTTTATACCATATTCAGCAACCGTATCATCTTCAAGCATGACTCTGAGATCACCTTTTTGTGATACCTCTTTTATAATCCCCATAAACTTAACTCCTTCTTTTTCAAAAGGCATGGGTACATCTTTTTTATAAAGCTTAGAATGATATTGCTGCCAAACCTGATTTGAATTCCTGTTAAGCAAAACAGCTACATTTCGTTTTATATTTTCGACAATTGCTGTCATTATAACCTCTTTATCATACTCTTTGCCAGTTACCAACGCTAATGAAGACGCCTTAGCCAGATCACCAAATTCTTTTTGATTCACATTCAGGCCAATACCGATTATGGAATAGATTTCACCTCCGGATTTTATACTGTTTTCGATGAGTATGCCACCAATTTTTTTATTTACTGCCAAAATGTCGTTAGGCCATTTAATAAAAAGATTCGGGACCGAAAAATTCTCAAGGGCAGCAACAACACTAATGGCAACAGCTGCATTTAAACTAAAAATTTCATCTATGCCGATGAGAAGATCTTTAACCAACACACTAAAGGTAAGGTTCTTACCCGGCTCTACATTCCACTTTGCTCCCATCTGACCGCGCCCTGCTGTCTGGTCTTCAGCAGAGACGACAGTGAAATTTTCAACATACTGCACCGATGATAACTCTTTCAGATAATCATTTGTAGAGTTAATGGCATTGAGTTTGATGATATTCATTTAGAAAAAACTTTGTATTGCATTTTAAACCTGTAATAGTTTTGTTAAGGCTCAAAAGTAAATACAAAAAATGATAACTTTGCGAAAACATATAATTTTAAATGGCTAAGAAAAACGTAAGTAATGATGATCTGTTAGCTAA
>QFQM01000213.1 GCA_003243255.1 Flavobacterium psychrophilum
CATGTATGATTATTCCAACCTGGAGTACGGATTCAATGAATTTCCAAAGGGAGTGCATGTGACACTGTTGGATGATAGCGGTAAGAAAAGCTATATAGAGTCTGATTATGCTATTACCTATGAAAAAACAGATATTATCGATTTGCAGGGTAATGTAAAGATTTTTACCGAAGACGGTAACAGGCTTGAAAGTGAACAGATGTTTTACGACAGGAAGAATGAGTGGTTTTATACCGAGAAAAAGTTTAAATTTACAAATAAGGAGGGAAGCCTTCTGGAAGGTCCCGGTGTAGACTTCAGCAAAGACTTTAAAGTGGTCAATGCGCAGCAAAACCGAGGGCATATAAATAACATCAGCGATAAATAATGGCTTATTTTAAAATAATACCGTACCTGTTCCTAATCTTTGCCGGAATGTTTTTATATGAGGCGATAACACGATTAATGAATGGTGAAGATCCTCTTGTGTTTTTCCTTTTTGCGGGGGTTGCGGTCTTTATGTTTTTCTTCAGAAGGAATAGTTATAAGAAATTTGATAACGGTAAGAAATAATAAATAGGTTATCATGGAATTGACGATGATAATTATATGTCTGCTTCTGTCGGCGTTCTTTTCGGGGATGGAAATAGCATATATATCGTCGAACAAGGTGTATCTGGAGGTCGAGAAGAAACAATCGACTATTGTTTCGAGAGTGCTGACACGATTAACCGAAAAACCTGCGCAGTTTATTACTTCAATGCTGGTGGGTAATACCATTGTTTTGGTGTTGTATTCTTACCTGATGGGGAATGCGGTCATGAGATGGTTTACATCAGCATATGCAATGCATCCTTTGTACAGCCTTTTTCTTCAGATATTGCTGTCTGCATTTTTGCTGCTTATAGCAGCCGAATTTATTCCGAAAATATTTTTTCAGGTCTACGCAAATCAACTTATTAAGATTTTTGCATTGCCGGCTTATGCATTCTATTGCCTTTTTTATTGGGTATCCCGTTTTGTGATCATTCTTTCAGATTTCATACTTGTAAATGTTTTTCGTACTAAGGGCGACCGCCGGAAAGCGTTTTTCAGCCGGGGAGAGTTGGGGAATTATATTTCTGAACAGCTTAATGGGGCTGACGATCAGGAAGAGGTGGATTCTGAGATACAGATCTTTCAGAATGCACTTGAGTTCTCTGATTTGAAAGCCCGTGATATAATGACGCCACGTACCGAAATTGCAGCTGTGGAGTTGAATGATTCGGTGTCTGAGCTAAGGGAACTTTTTATTGAGACAGATTACTCCAAAATGGTTGTTTATCAGGGAACGCTTGATAATATTGTTGGGTATATACACTCCTTTGAATTATTCAGAAAGCCCAAAACAGTAAAGGAGATTACAATATCAATAGAGTATGCGCCGGGGACAATTTATATAAAAGAGCTTCTGAATCTCCTGACAAGAAGGCGTAAAAGTATGGCTGTGATACTTGATGAATATGGTGGTACTGCCGGAATTGTTACGGTTGAAGACATCATCGAAGAGCTTTTTGGTGAAATAGAAGACGAGCACGATGATGAAGAAGAGCTTACTGAAGAGATTCTTGGAGAGGGTGTTTATCTTTTGTCGGCAAGGCTTGATGTAGAGTATCTTAATGAAGAATATGAGCTTAATATACCCGAAAGCGACTCTTATGTTACTCTTGGGGGGTATATCGTGCATAATATGAATGAAATACCACGGGCCGGAGAAAAACTTGTGCTGAAAAACTTCGAAATTTCCATTGAACAGGCTTCTTCTAAAAAGATTGAGCTTGTAAAAATCCAGCGATTACAGGGGAAATAAAAAAAAATGCAACTTCATGCGAAAATATATCGTCACTACTTTTATTATTAAACAGATAATTGTATTTTCGCCCACTGATATAAAATTTTAACAAACAAAAAAATGGCGGTTTTATCAAAAATTAGGCAGCGTTCATTAATTCTGATACTGGTTATAGGCTTTTGCTTACTGGCTTTTATAATAGGTGATATTATAAATAGTGGTGGTTTTGGCGTTACCCGTAATGTAGGAAGCGTTAATGGTAAAGATATTCCTGTTCAGGACTTTCTGCAAAAAGTAAATGATGTTCAGGCAAGACAACAGGGTATTAGCCCTACGCAGGCTGCAAATGGAGTGTGGAGCCAGGAAGTTGACAACATTCTTTTTGAAGAGAGATTTGAAAAAGCCGGTCTTAGAGTAGGTAAAGATCACATCTTTAACGTATATGCTCAGGATCCGCAAGTTGCTCAGAATCCGCAATTCCAAAATGCATTAGGAAAGTTTGATAAGGCTAAATTCAATGAATTCCTTGTTAACATGAAAACTACAAACCCTGCTCAATGGCAAATGATTGAGAAGAATAAAGGTCTTGTAGAAAATGCTGCAAAAAAACAACTTTACCTTACAATGGTAAAAGCTGCTTTCTTTGCTACTGATGCAGATGGTAAAGCTAAATATGCTGCAGAAACTGATAAGGCATCATTTGACTATGTGTTTGTTCCTTACAGCTCTATCAACGACGATCAGGTAAAAGTATCTGATGAAGAGCTTGTAGCTTACATGAAGAAAAACGAAAAGAAATATAAATCTGAAGCATCACGTGATCTTGAGTTTGTTCTTATCGAGAACAAGCCATCAAAAGATGATGAGGCTGAGATGAAGAAAGAGATCAACTCTTTACTTTTGCCAAAAGTTGAGTACAACGAGACAACTAAGGCTAACGATACTGTTCCCGGATTTGCAAGTGTTACAAACAATGAAGAGTTTGTAAACAAAAATTCAGACATTAAGTATGATACTACTTATGTTACTAAAAAACAACTTCCGGTAGAATTTGCTGAGCAAATCTATAACTTAGGAAAAGGTCAGGTATTTGGTCCTTATATTGACAACGGTTACTACAAGCTAACTAAAATGATCAATAAAAAAGGAAATGCTTCTGCTAAAGCAAGCCACATCCTTATCGCTTTCAAAGGTGGTGCTGCTCCGGATCCTTCTATCACAAGAACTAAAGAAGAAGCTAAAGCTAAAGCTGATGACCTGTTGAAACAGGTTAATGCTAACCCAGGTAACTTCGCTATGCTTGCTATGACTAATACTGATGACCCGGGTTCTAAACAAACAGGTGGTGAGTATGACAATATCATGCCGGGCCAGATGGTTAAGCCATTCAATGATTTCGTATTCAATAATCCTGTTGGGACAACAGGTGTTGTTGAAACTGATTTCGGTTACCACGTAATCAAAGTAACAGGTAAAAACGAAGCAGTTCAGTTAGCAACTGTAGCTCAGAAAATTGAGCCTTCTGAAGCTACTACTGATGCAATCTTTACTAAAGCGTCTAAAATGGAAATGGAAGCTGAAGAGAAACCATTTGCTGATTTAGCTAAAAGCTTAGGCCTTACTGTTACTCCTGCTAACAAAGTTTTAGCTAATGATGAGAATATTCAGGGTGTAGGCAGCCAGAGAGCGATTGTTAAATGGGCTTATGCTAACGACACTAAAGTAGGTGATGTTAAGAAATTCGATATCCCTCAGGGACACGTTATCGTGAGACTTAAAACAATCAGTGAAAAAGGTGTGCTTCCAATTGAAGAAGCTAAAGTTTCTGTATTGCCAATTGTTCGTAATGAGAAAAAAGCTGAGCTTATCAGAAAGAAAATGGAAGGTGCTACGGTTGAGGCTGTAGCTCAGAAAACTGGTTCTACTGTAGCAAGCGCAGTTGATGTTACTCTTGCTAATCCGATGATTGCTAATGTTGGAGCTGAGCCTAAAGTTGTTGGTAAGGCATTTGGTCTTTCAGCAGGTAAAACTTCAGGACTTATCGATGGTCAGCTTGGTGTATTCATGGTAAGAACTAAAACTATTGCTAAAGCTCCTGCACTTCCTAACTATACTGCTTTCACTACAAGACTTAACGGTGAAGCAAGACAACAAGTTCAGGGAAGACTTTCTCAGGCACTTAAAGACAATGCTAAAATTGAAGATAACAGAGCAGAATTTAATTAATCTGTAATCTTACTAAATATAGAAAACCGGCTTTATGCCGGTTTTTTTATTGTCATATTTTTAATGCTATATGTTTTTAAATTGTATGGTTAGGGTTAAAATTTTGTTATTATTCTCTATTTATAAGTTTTATTGAATACCGGACACTATTTTTGTTTTAATCTGAGTATTTAATAACCCTAAAAGCACCGGACATGCTAAAGCGTATTAACAAGGTAAGAAAAAGTATTATGATAGGTCTTACCAAAAACATTGGGGTATCCCGTATTAATACTAAAAAGAATACTCATGCTTCGTTAAAACGAATTCTTATTAACAGGCCAAACCACAGGCTTGGGAATTTGTTACTTGTTACGCCATTGGTGCAGGAAATCAAAGCTACATTCCCGGATTGTAAAGTTGACCTTTTTGTAAAGGGAGGCCTTGCGCCTATTTTGTTTGAAAACTATGATAATGTTGACAGGATTATAAAACTGCCTAAAAAGCCCTTCAAGGAGCTGGTTAAATATCTAAAGGTTTGGGTAAAGATCAAGAAGCATCGTTATGATATGGTGATCAACCTTGATAAGGATTCTTCTTCAGGAAGGCTTTCAACACAGTTTGCGCGTGCAACAAACAAGATTTTCGGAGAGAATATAGAAGAATTAGAAAATCTGTACAAGGATTACAGGCATATGGGCAAGAGGCCGGTATACCTTTTTCGTCACTTTATCCGGTTGTTGGGATATAAAAGCTCAGATCTTTCTGTGCCGCCATTGGATATCAAGCTTAGTAATGAGGAGCTTTTTGATGGCAAAAAAAGGCTTGAGGAACTTGTTTCTCAGGATAAAAAGACAATCAGCATATTTACCTATGCGACAGGCAGTAAATGTTATGAAGAGTGCTGGTGGGATGCTTATTATGGTAAACTGCTTGAGGCATTCCCGGATTACAATATTGTTGAGATATTGCCAGTAGAAAACATTTCAAAAATCGGTTTTAAAGCACCTTCTTTTTATAGTAAGGATGTAAGGGAGATTGCAGCCGTTATCGCGAATACAGCTGTTTTTATTGGTGCCGATAGCGGTATCATGCACCTTGCCGCTTCATCGCAGGCTCCGGTTGTAGGGTTGTTTTCAGTAACAAATCCTGAGAAGTATGAACCGTATGGTAATGGCAGTATAGCTGTTGATACCAATAAGGTTGATCTTGATGAAAATATTTTGCTGGTTAAAAAAATACTTGAAAGCCGTCAGCCTGAATCATTGCAATACGCCTAGTCTGCGTTTAAAATCATTTCTTTATAAGGGATCACAACTTCATATCCTTTCGCTTTAAAATAAGCTTCAGGATTTTCATTGGCAGCCGCCAGAATAAAATCACCACCCCATGCCCCAAGGCTTTTTAATGTTCCGTTAAAATCAGGGAACAGACTTTCTTTTACTGTTTTTGTCTCTAAAACATCACTAAGCAAGCCGGAGTGATTGTCTAACAATAAGCAAAAGTGGTTAAAGTCTTCAGTTTTGTATGTCTCTTCAATTATGGTGTTCACTTTACTGACCAATACTGGGATTTCTGCTGTCTTTTCTTTATAACGTGCAACTGAAGCGCGAGTGTCTTCTTTCTTATTCAGATAAACAAAATATAACCTGTCAAGGAAGGCCGGGTTGAAACTGATAACTTTTACTTCAGGTTTACCTTCTTTAATGCGGTAAATGATAGGAGTGTCGTGCTGTGCACAGGCAATGTCATAGCCGCTTCCTCCAAAGCTTTTTTTGAGTAATTCGAATGCATCAATTTCGAACCATTGGGCTATGTTGTTTATAAGGGTAGATGAGCTGCCCAGGCCCCAGTTCCTTGGGAAAGTTAGCCTGTTCGTAGCTTTGTGTCCTGATCCAGGGATTAATATGCTCGGGTTCGCTTTATGGGCATGATGCAATATGTCTATAAGCGTATCGGTTACGGCGCTTCCGGTTCTTCGGTTTTCGTGTATGGTTTGATAGCTTAATGATGCTTTAAACCAGGACTTTCCGTTAGCGTCAAAACTTTCCCATTTTAAAATGTTGGGGTCGTAACTTTCTACGTCCAGATGCTGACCGTAAACCGTTGGAACGGCAAAAGCCTCCGAACCGTCAATTACTGTATATTCTCCGATAAGGAAAAGCTTTCCGTTACTGTAAAAAGTCTTCTTCAATGCGTTCAGGATTGTTGGTGCGTAGTTCAGTGATGTAATCAGCAACGGCAGAATGGCTCACCGTGTTTTTTTCGAAATGCTTTACGGCCAGTTTCTTTTCCTGTTCATTGGCTCCAAGCTGATTCAGTATGTTCATCAGGTGCATTTTCATATGTCCCTGCTGAATTCCTGTCGTGGTAAGTGAGCGTAATGCTGCGAAGTTTTGTGCCAGGCCGGCAACTGCTACTATCTGCATAAGCTCACTAGCTGAAGGTTTGCCTAATAGTTTGTGGCAGAATTTTACCAACGGGTGAAGTGTTGTAAGTCCGCCTACCGTACCTAATGCCAATGGTATTTCTAACCAAAAAGTGAAAATGCCATTTTCGACCTTAGCATGTGAAAGGCTACTGTAGCGACCGTCTTTAGAAGCATAGGCGTGAACACCGGCTTCTACCGCCCTGAAGTCGTTTCCTGTGGCTACAATCACAGCGTCAACACCGTTCATGATGCCTTTATTATGTGTAACTGCACGGAAAGGCTCAATCTCGGCAATTTTTACTGCGGTTAGGAACTTTTCAGCGAATTCTTTAGAGCTAACGCTTGCGTCTTCATGCAGGTCTTCTATAGGGCATGATACTTCAGCCCTTACAATACAATTAGGTACATAGTTAGAAAGTATGCTCATAATTACCTGAACATTTTTTTCTTCTTCAGTAAAAGAAGCATGGCTAAAAGCTTCTTCTTTCAGGATTTTTGAAAAACGCTCAAGGCATGAGTTGATAAAGTTGGCACCCATGCTGTCTTTGGTTTCAAAAGTCGCATGAAGCTGGTAGTAATTGGCAAGTTCGACGGTTTTATCCCTTAATTCAATGTCAAGAATACCGCCGCCGCGAGCCTGCATATTTTTAGTAAGGTCTTGTGAACCTTCAAAAAATTTTGATTTTATTTCATTGAAAAAGGCTGTAAGCTTTTCAAAACTTCCATTGAAAAGAAAATGTACCTGCCCGATTTTTTCGGTATTGATTACTGTAGCTTTGAATCCGCCACGTTTAGCCCAGAATTTAGCAGCTTTAGCAGCGGCTGCAACCACAGAACTTTCTTCAACAGCCATAGGGATTGTGTAGTTTTTGCCATTGATGACAAAATTTGGTGCAATGCCCAGCGGAAGGTAAAAGTTGGTTATGGTGTTTTCAATAAACTCATCGTGGAGTTTTTGAAGTGAT
>QFQM01000214.1 GCA_003243255.1 Flavobacterium psychrophilum
GCGTTAAGGTGCCGCGATCTGATTGTGTAGTTTAAGCCTTTGGATGCGGTCAGACCCATTATGACGCTTGCGGGTCGTTGGTAGGGTAGTACGCCTAACGGGAAGGGGTTCCAAGCATTAAAAAGTTACCGTTACTTGAATACAAACAAATCAGGCCTTTCCTCCATAAAAAAGGCCTGTCCTGTAAAAAACAAACTATCCCCGGCTACATCCAAAATTGCGGTCACCATCGCCAAAAAATTTTGTATCGAGTTTGGCCAGGTAATCGAGGCGATTCAATAAATTGTTGTATTCCGCTTCAAAATTAAAATCATTGATATCCAATATATAGCGACAATTTTCAGGGTAGTGAACTAATCCCGGATAATCATCCAACTCCAATCCTAGTGCGCTATACCATGCTCTTACAATCATCATTCGTAGATTACTTTCAGTTTCATAATCTCCCAAGTGATAATAAGCATCTTTATTAAAAAAAAGACAAATATGAAAATGGCATTTTCCTCCTTCGGAAACCTCCCGTACCCAAACATGACGAACACGGTTTGAATATATTCTTTTACCGTTATCTGCTCTGGCTTTCTCATTGGCCTCCAGCATGGCATTTAACGCATTACGGAAACGGGATATCGCTCCAGGCTCCATATTTGGGAAGCAGCAAACTGTATCTCCTCTATCTAAAATCGGGGGGTAATGGGCATCAACACGTAATGCCATTGTTCTAGGGAATTCACTTACAGCATCATTGACGACTCGTTCAATATGCTTTTTATAGGCGAGTACATGCTCACCATGCGATCCTGGGTATGAATTCATAGATTAAATCCTTATGTATATCCCTACAATACTATTTACTTTTAATGATTTAAATAGATACAAGCATTGCTTGATTGTAGGATAGATATAATATTAAAGATGATAGCAATATATTACCTATCCAACACTAAATTCATCAAAAAAGTTACATTACGTAACGCCAATGCTTTACCAATCCACTCTGCAATTAATTTAACTATAAATATTAAATTCGATATTAGCGGGCGCTATAAATACTGTTTTTCCTTTTTTAGCAGCGAGTATCCTTTTTTGAGAATATAGTGCACCTAACAACTCATTCACTTTATTACGATTTCGAAACCTACTGGGTCCATATTGCAGTATAGTGTTTTTCCTGATGTAGGGCACAAAGCACCGACAGCAATACTCTTTAATCCAGAAGTAAAGTTCATCCGCTTCTGAATTAACCAGTGTAAATCCCGTGGGATTAGAAACAAGTCGAATATACTCATCAACATACCAGGCACTGATCTCCACAGCCGCCTCCGTAGTCAGAAGAGATATATCACCTTCATCACCATTAAAGTAATGCAATAATGCCGCAATTCTTGCCATATTTTCAGCCATTTTAGAGGCATAATCTTTAAAATTAGACAGTGCTCCAAGAATCCCCATTTCCGACTCAACTTTATTATAAAATTCGAGCCAGCGTTTTTCAGCCTCAGGGGAGAAGTACAGACACTGACGTTCATTTTCATCATTTCTGGTAATACTCTCGTTAACGATCCCCATCAGTCGTAGATGAAATACCGGTAGATGCTCGCTTGAGACAACCGGGCTGGTAATTTGCCGGTAGCCCTGTGTTGAACCAGGCTGACACATCAAGCACCGTGCGAAGAATCCGATCCCTTTCGCTGTATCGCCTTTTCGTTCCAGATATCCTTTTTTAAGCACATCAGGCTGGACCATCAGTGCCAGCGTCATTCTGGCATCTTTGATTAATTTATCTGGTTCGCTTTTTCTTTCCACGGGAAACATTGCGCCATCCCACATTTTATTGATGAAAGGCAGTTCATTCAGCGCATAGCCGTTAAAAATGGTGCCAGCTTCATCAGACATAAGCCCGATAGACCGCCAGCGCCCACTGAGATAGTCTTTTATCGCCGCAGGTGTGGCATCATTGAATATCTGTCTGAACCTGACCGGTGCTTTCGGGTATGTTGCCAACAGCGCTTTCAGTCGTTCATTCGTTGTGGAATGTTCTTTGTTACGGGAAATCTCTGATTTCAGTTTTGACATCAAGGCTTTCTTTTCAACATTAAAAGCCGTTTCCTCATTCCGCCAGATAATCAGATCCTGGGTATATTTTTCAAACCATTCATCTTCCAGCTGATACAATGGCTTCATTAGCAGTTTGTCCACCGTACTTTTGCGTTCACCCGATTCCGCCAGTGTCAGTAAAAAAAGCGATACCGGGCTGCGCAGATTATTCAGTCTGCACACATCAATCCGGTTCTGGCAGGCAAGAGAAATAACCCCTAGTACTGATGCGGCAATCAAAGCCTGAGGAGCCTGCGTATGCTGTTCTACTTCGTAAACTGCATTTCTGATGATCTGTGGGAACACATGTACAGGAAAAGGACGACCACACAGCATAGATACCTCTCATTCAGTTAACGTTTAAAACGATTTCACTCATATTGCTATTCCGCTATTAATAGTAGAAATAGCAGGATGAACTCGGGTCATCCAAAAAATAAATGCAAAAAACACCTGATGTTAACGCTCACTGATCCAATACAGCAGGTCACTTAACAGCCACCCGCAGGATTTCAGACCAATAGACTTACGCAGTGGAAACTGACCGACTTGCTCTAGTTTCCAGGCCGTTGAACGGGATACAGATGTAATGTGCTGACGCTCTTTTTCACGTACGAGGCGATCATGAGGTTCGCCATTGTTGCGTAATACCTGTAAGCGTTCTTCTGATGTTGGACTGTTGAATTTTGCTTTCATACTGCCTCCTTTGTTTCGATGGATGCAGCATGGCTCAAGCAGGCGCTAATATAAAAGAAGTTGACGGCTTATTAAGGTGCACATTGCTTATTGTGGTGCTTACAGTGGCTTGATGTGGTTTTTACGGTGGCTTAATGTGGGAGCTTTAAGATACATTTGAGGCTTCTTAAATAGAATATTCGATGTGTTTACCGTTTTTCCTTTGCGTCATTACGTTTTTAGTAAAACCTGAAACATAAATATTGAAAAGGTTAAAAGAGAGATTCATTAAGAGATATATATTAATCATGCAACTCACAATAATGAAAAAATCTCATAAATACATTTTCCTCAATATTAACTTTTCCATTTATGGCTATGCTCTATATTAGCTTTGCATAATTAAGGATTAGTCAACAAAAAAGTTATTATAACTTTCCCACCATAGATTGCTGAGAATGATAAATATTAGAACTCATGAATAATGCTAACAAGTTTTTATATTTGCCATAAAAAATAAATTACTTGAAGTATCATTGAATTGATTTCAACCAGCGGCGAATAGTTTCCGGGCTGAATTCTCGTCCAGGTAATATATCCTTGGCATCCGAATTCAACATATTCGCGATTGGTGCAGCCTCAAGTTTACCATTTTTACTTTTATAGTATTTACTTAACATTATAAATATAGCATCCCGTTCTGCCTTAGATACCCTTTCTTTAGCCCCTTTAACAATTTCTTTAGCGTTCACATTTTGATCAACGTTACTTTCTGCTCCGGGAACTACTGACTTTATATTTTGAGGTGAAACCTCAACTGTACCTTCGGTAAATAAAGACTCATCTAAAACAGCTTCAATGTCAGGTCCAACAAAAAAGTCTTCTTTGAAAATTACAAAAGAATGATTAAAAAATAAAATATGATCACTTACATTGCCATTAATAATTACTGCTCCGGGAGTATTAATAATAGCATTACGTGAGGTTCCATTTGCAATATGATACCCTTCATTTGCAAAACGAGTTATTTTAGTTGGCTTTACTTCCCAAAAGCCATATGCCAGACCTTGGTAAGAAATATAAGATGAAACAATTTCATTTTGATCTTTATTTTTTTCAATTTCAAAATCTTGTGGATTTAGAGGAATAAAGACCCTGTAAACCGTTGAACCAAAAACGCTTTGGTACTCATCAGAACCTGAAGTAATATTTTCTATTTCCGAATTGTCATCCCCTTCGAATGTTCTTTTCAAGCAACATGGAACAGCATCTAATTTTACAAATAGCTTCCTCGAAAAATTCAACCAATCGCTTATAACTTTCGTAATAGATATATTTTCCCGTTCACATATGTCAGTGATTGAAAGGAAACTGTCAGTCTCGACTGCATTATTATTTTTGTTATCTAAAGTAAACAAACATCCCCCCACTAATTATATAATAAAGATAGCGCTTTTAACTATTACGTTTATCATACATGATTTCTATTAAGAGAAACATAAAAATACATCGTTTTTAGAATCAAAAAACAAATTCATTAATGTGAATTAAATCACAAACTGTATAAATTAATCTAAAAAAAATAGATGTGTATCATATGGTGGCAATTCAAGAATCACGCAACAGTCAAAAAATTCAGATGACTAGAAAACTCTTTGCCTTCTGCAGCGAATGGAGAATAAAGAACCAGAATTTTGGGCAAGACAAGCATACGCCGCCCTTCTAACTATTAATGATAACCTTGCTAGCATTCTCCTTCCGAACTAGAATCAGTGCAGTAAAAAGGGATCTCACATGACAAAAAAAACATCACATACTCAGATCACCAGGACTCAAATCTACCGTGCCGTCGCCAGCTCAACCGCGATCGAAACCGGTGTCTCTGTGCAAAAAATTGAGCAGCAACTCAAACAAAATCAGGCACAGGCAAAAGCCGTTGGCCTCGCCCGTTAATCTGGCAAGATGTCGCTCACCAGTTGCATCATAGGGCTGTAGTTCCCTGAGACACCCGCCTGTATTGCCTTGAAGTAAAACGCCTTGTGCTCATCCCACAGGCTGTAATCAAGTAAGCCCTTCCCTGCCAGAACCGACAGCACATCGCAAAGTAGCCGCGACAGACGCCCGTTACCTTCTCTGAATGGGTGGATCAAAATAAACTCCACATGGCATTCAGCCAGATAACTTACCAGCTCCAGACGAGCCAGGGATTTGAGTTCACCAGACCGAGAAAGAAACTGCTTCTCGAAGCCATCAAGCAGCAGCGGAATCCTGTCGGCAGCCGCAAACTGAAAGCCATCCTTAGTTAGGTTGGCATTACGCAGCCTCCCCGCCCAGTCGTACACATTCCCCAGCCATTGGCGATGCCACCTGCTGATGTGCTCAAAAGCCAGCGCCTCAGGCGGCTGGCCCTCAATAAATAGCTGCTCATACAGCATCAGCAGCAAGCCAGACTCCAGCGCCTCCATTTCCTGTTCATCAATAAATCCCAGCTTATTAGCCAGCACTAAGTCTCCAGAGCCCGGCTGATAGCGCTCCTCTGCAGAATTAAGCTCATATTTTGACAAGCTTTTACCTCCGCCCAAACAAGTTCACAACGTTGTTTTCCTGCTGCCGTTGATAGTTATTAACTCGGTCTTCCCAGATCTCAAGCGCCCTGCGCTTTTCAGTCAGGTAATCATAACGGTCATAGTGTTTCGAGCTGACATCATTCAGAGCGTGATTCTGAATACGGTCGCGGATCTCTTTGCTGATCCCCGCCTCCCCCATCAGAGTCTTACAGGTCCGACGTAAATCTCGCGCTGTGAAAACTTTAAACTCAGGATTAAAAGCCCGGAAATACATGATGGAACGCGCCAAGCTATCAGTACGTACCGGTCGATCTCCATTGGTCGAGAGTGGGAAGATATAGGGACTGTTGCTTTCCTTAGTCAGTTCTTTCACTGAGGCTAATTCCTGCAGTGCCGATTCAGTCAGCGGGATCAGATGCTCACGCTTGTTTTTCGATACATCTGCTATTACCAGCAACGTCTTTTGTTGCCAATCAATAGCACTCCACTGGCTGGCAATCATTTCAAACGGACGCTGCCCACCAGCATAAACACAGAAGCGAATCAGATGCTGCATCAGCGGCCCAACGTTGGTAGCCTCAGCGAACTGTTCCATGACAACACGCAACTCTTCCAGCGTTAACCATGTATCACCCACTTTTTCCGCCGAAGACTGTTTCGGTATGGCCGAGACCGGATTAACTTCAAGACCAAACGTGATACCTACGCTGGTATTCATCGGATCGTTATCAGCTTTCAGGCCGTAGTTAAATGCCGCCATCAGATACGAGCGAATCCGATTAGCATGCACCACCGCATCACGCTGGATAATGCCTGAGAGGATGGTTTTAATCTGCAGAGGTGTTACATCTTTCGCTTTGGTTTCTCGAGGGATAACCGTGTAGCACTCTTTTTCAAGACGCTTCAGAACATCAGCCCAGGTCCGCTTATTGTCGAGCTTCATCTTGTGAACGTAGCCATGCACCAGCTCTTCAAACGATCCTTGAGAGCGATGGATCTGCATAATGTGCTCTTCGGCCAGGCGTTGTTGCTCAAGCTCTTGTTGGGGCTCTTTTCCTTCAACAAGCCAGGCTCCATACTTTTTCGCCAACTCATTGGCCGTCACCAGCTTCATCTCAGGCCAGATGCCCAACTGGATGAACTTCTCTTTCTTCCCTTTCTCAACGTAATAACGGAAATAAAAAACTTTGCTGCCTGAAGGCTGAACCTTAACGCCAAGCCTGCCGGTGCCACGTTGAGCACTGTTGCTCCACACGTAGTACGACGTACTTTTTGTCTTCAATCCACGTATAGCAGTCTCGGTAAGATTAGCGGCCATGAGGTTACCTTTCTGAGGATAAGCGTTACCTGACCCAATGCCCATTTTGGGTCAGGTAATGGGTCAGGTAAGGATAGTACAATGGGGAAATGAGAGAACCAATCAGAAACAAAAATAACTTCATAACTGATTGATTATAGACAATTAAAAATACAAGCAGAGACAATGACGAACAACTAAAAACATACCAATTTTATGACTCATAATCGCTTGGTCGCTGGTTCAAGTCCAGCAGGGGCCACCAAATATCAAGGGCTTACGTGAAAACGTAGGCCCTTAGTCTTTTCTAGGATACCTATAGGATACCGTAGGGAAGTATCAGCAGGTAGCTCGTCGAACAAGAAACGTAAGTTACCGATGACTTCATGAGTAATATTTACTCATTTATTCCTGATAAAGTTGACGAGTAGACGCATTACGTACAACTATTTTTTCTGTAAGCTTCATACAAACAATTCGCTTCTGTAAAGTCTTCACTTGGGTGAGCACACTCGGGCGGTAGCGTATAACTTTTCAAAAGTTATATCCAAAAAACTCCAAAAAAATTCCAAAAATTTCGTAATAGGGCAATTTTCATGCACAGTGTTAGCTTTTACTCCTTTAGGATTTTAACAAAGAAGGGTAGCCGGAGCAGCAAGACCCTTGGCAATCTTGGCTTAAGTAATAATAAAACCGCATTTGATATATTAGAAGATTTTTTAAACTAT
>QFQM01000215.1 GCA_003243255.1 Flavobacterium psychrophilum
TTTTTTTTTTTTTTTTCAATCCAACAGTTTTGACAGAGATTGTAGCTCTTCATTGGAAGACTTCAATTCTTCATTTGTCGATGTAACCTGATGATGAGCTCTTTCCAATTCAAGGGCATAGCTGTTAATCAATGCACGAAATACCAGCAATTGGATTAAAACAGCTACGGCTGAGCAAAGTGAAATTACATTTTTGACCAGTGGGTAAGGAACAGTGGGGTCAGCTATGAAAGGATATGACCTATCGTACCATGAATAAAAGCTGAAACAAATTAGTGCCCAAATGAAGCCGAGTAAAATAGAAGTAACATCCTCAAAAATAAGAATGGAAGAACAAGCAACCGCAACCAATATATATTCTGTTCCTGTCCGCCTGTCCGAAATAGCCAATACAACCACTACTATGGCCAGAAGAAAAACGGTAATACCTTTCGCCGTTCGGATTTTTTTTCGCGAATTCAACCAGAGCACCATTAGCAGAATGGGTACAAAAAGTAATCCCTCAATTGCGCTGGTGGATCCAAGCAAAGTGAATATAGCAACAAAAAAAAGTACGATAAACGTGCAAATGAACGCAAATGCATTCATGGTGTATAGGCGGATCTGCTGTTTATAGTCCATGAGTTCATCTGACCCCAGCCGGATTATTAAGTTCCAGTATTTCTTTATCGCCAATTTCACGGAATAGATGTTGTACGTTGCAATTTGACTTGGCATTAACAATCTAATACTTCTAAAGCTAGAATGGAACAGGCCTTCTACCCTTTATATTAGATAGATTCAAGCTTCGGCACGGCAGAATGGTGATCGGAAACGGTGGATAAAGCGGACAAATTGTGCCCTAGATACCACCTTGTTGGTCCTAATCCAAAAATAATCTACTTAAAAATTGCTAGCTGGAGTGATCCCAATGTTCGTTCTCTTTCAACTGAGCCCTTTCACTTTTTTACTATATTACTTCGGTGTCGCCCATTCCTGCCACAACGCCTTCCCTGCATTTGGTTGTGGATTGGATAATCACATTGGAGATATTGATACAACTCTGTTAGAAGGTTGTTTTGATCATGCTTTTCAGAAATCGGTCTAGATCTTTGAGGATAGTTAGATTTCTTAATTTACCTTCTATCGAATTAAAAGCTCTGATTATAAGAATAAAAAAGTAAGTGTATTAATAAAAAAACATTAAACTGCATCTTAATAAGTAAATACTTCTTAATCCAAATAGTAACTTAATCGTGGTTAGGAATAATCCTTTGATATGATAAAACTTCCTTCCATACCTGATCCCTCACTTCCGATTTTTGGAAAGAAGATATTAATTGCCGAAGACGATGAAGTGAACGCAATGATTATTGGTCAGTTCGTTGAGGAACTTGGTGGCCAGGTATTAAAGGCAAGTGATGGTAATGAAGCGGTCACAATTGCCGCTGCGCAGAAGCCAGACATTATCTTTATGGACATACACATGCCCTATTTTTCGGGTATTGAAGCAATTAAAAAACTGCGCTCGGAAAATTTTATGGCCCCTAGAATATCTTTGTCTGCCTCTTCGCGTCTCCTTGAAAAACAACAGTCTTCCGATGCTGGTGCCACGGGTTTCTTAAACAAACCAGCCAAACGAGAATTGATCCATAAAATCCTATTGAAATATCTTGCTTGATCTGTGTAGTAGCGATATTAGATAATCTCATATCCTTTAAATTGATCCCAAAGCGAGAATAGTGTTCACATCTGCAGAAAGCTTTCAGAATTCATTATTTCCTCTGCAACCTAGGTAGATCACATAAAAAAGTAATCCCGTCCCAATCATCCTTCTTGAAGCAAATCTAGCCTTCATTGTCCATTGGTAAGCCTAGGAATGAAGAAGCGAAAACTACTTCCTCTGCCGGGTTCTGACGTTAATTCAATTGTCCCCCCCCAGAGCTCGATCAATTTTTTACAAATCGAAAGCCCTAAACCAATACCTCCCTTTGAACGGCTTAACCCCTCATGAGCTTGACGGAAAGGTTCAAATATATAGGCTTGTTGCTCCTTGGGAATACCAATACCTGTGTCGGTAATGGTAACGGTAATGCGCTCCCTGTCTTCTGCCACAATTAGTTTTACCGTTCCCTGATTGGTAAACTTGATGGAATTCTTCATCAGATTGCTTACCACTTGCTTCAAATGGATAATGTCCACTGCTATCTCCACATCTGTTGAAAGGAGATTCTCCAAGCTCACTTCTATTTCTTTCGATTTTAATGAAAGATCTTCGGACAGAGATAAGAATGTAGATTGAAAAAAATCGTATACGTTAATCAAAACTGGAAAAGACTTTATCTCTCCGGTCTCTAAACTTGCCATATCCAATAGTGAATCGATGATATTTTGCAGATCGATGGTTCGTCTTTTTATGATATCAAGATATTCAGTGCGTTTTGATTCCGACAGGTTTACATTCTCAAGAATTTCGGCAAACCCTTGTATTCCTTGCAACGGTGTTCGTACCTCATGAGAGAGGTTGCCAAGAAAAATAGTTTTTAGCCGGTTAGCCCGTTCGGCTTCTTCTTTCGCGATTCGCAGGCTCTCTTCAAAACGTTTTTGAAAATTAATATCCTGAAACGTTCCATAAATTCTTACACATTTCCCGTCGCGAAATTCGGCCTGTCCAATGGCGCGCACCCATGTTTCATTTCCCTTGGCGGTAGTGAGCTGTAGCTGTAAATCAAATGGCCGACCAAAATGGATGGAATCATATATGGCCTGTGCAATTTGCTCGCGTGAATTTCCCTGTTTATAAAAATTAACTCCAGAATTCAATTGTGGTTGAAAATCAGGATCCACTTCGTGAATCGCACGAGTGATGTCTGACCAATACACTTTTTCTACTATCAAATCAACTTCCCATCCTCCCACACGAGAAATTGAACTCGTCTGCTGCAGTATTTCTTTTGTCCGAGTCAATTCAGCTTCTGCATCAAGGCGTTTTGTTATTTCCCGGTAATGCCACAACTGCCCTTTGTTTTTTCCGTCGGACCGGATAGGAATAAAATCTCGTTCCAGTATTCTTCCATCCGCCATATAAATTTGTTCGTTGAGCACCTTCGCTTTTTCCGAGAGAATTTTGTTGATCCGGACAGGGAATTCCTCTGGATTTTTAAAAAGGTATTTTACATGCTCAGCGGTTTGGGAACAATCAACGTACATAAGTTGAGCCGGCTTTTCCGGAATGTTAAAGAGCTCACAAAATCGTTCGTTCACCAATTGAATATGTCGTGATTCGTCCTCCACCAATACTCCACCTTCCAGATTTTCCACTAAAACTGTTTGTGTTTGAAAAGAATCATGTAAGGCTTTTTCAGTAAGCTTTCGTGATGTGATATCCGTGATTAGTGCTGTGCAGCGAATATTTTTAGATCCTTTCTCCTTAATTGGATTTAACCTGGCCAGATAAAACCGAGGCGTATCTGAAAAAATATCCTCTATTTCGATCGTGCGTATCTCTCCGGTTGTTAACACCTCATCATATAAACGTTGCGCCTCCGTGGCAAACTCAGGTGCATGGGCAAAAGCAGCAGCAATGGTTTTTCCAATAAAAGAGGATACGGGCATGAATAGCTTGCGTTCATCTCTGCACCACAAATTTTTAAAACAGGCACGTTCGTCAAATTCGACAACAAAATCATCCATGGAAGAGATAATCATTTGCAGTTCATCCTGTATTTGCTTCTGTTTAAATTCAAGCTTACGCCACTCGGTAACATCTTGTGCACAACCTAAAACATAAGGTTCTGCAGCTCCTTCTTGAATAAGGGTGTTTTTAAAGAAGAATATACGTTTTCCTCCAAGCTTGGTCATTATCGTCATAAAGCCTTCAAACGTCTTATGCTCTTTAATATGCTCGAGGTAAAACTGGTAGTCAGGGTGAAATTCAGTCGGTAGAAGAATGGAGATATTTTTCTTTTGTATCTCCTCAGGTTCATAGCCAATGATGGCGGCTCCAGGTCTATTAACGGTTAGTAAATTTCCTTCCAGATCATGTGTACAAATCAACACCTTGCTTTGCTCCACCAAATTGCGATAGCGGTTTTCACTGTCGAGCAACTGACTCTTTATCTTCTTTTCAGAAACCAGGTTGGCTTCCCTGATCTTGTTTAATTTGGCGAGTTCATTTTGAACAAAAATATCTTTGTCTGCTTTCAATTTTGCCAGTATAAAGAGAATTGAAATAACCAAAGTGAGATTAAGCCCCAAGAGAACCGTCGAAATTTCGGCCGTCATTGATTCAGGTTTCTGGGTTATAAAATAGGGATCAAGCCAAAACCAGGTTAAGGTAAGCGTCAGAAAAAGAAAAAGGCATTGATAAACGAATCCGTCATAAAGAAGTATGATAGAACCGAACAATCCAAGAACAGCCCAAATCATGACACACCCCGAAGCAACGTATCCACCCAGTTGCCATTGTAGAAGAAATGGCAGTAGCATACTGATTATAATCTGATAAAGTCTTGCTGCCGAAAATCGCTTATGAACGCTAAACAGAAGAATGTTAATTGACGAAAGTAAAATGTATGAAAAAGGAATCAAGGCACTGGTAAAAAGATGGAGATATGACAATAGACTTCCCCATATCAATCCACCCAATGACATCAGCACAGCTAGGTAAACCATGAGATTTTTTGCTGATTTCAACAAATCAGAATCGGTGGCGGTAACACCGATTGAATCCAGTCTCTTAACTATTCTTTGCAATGGAATCATGCTTATTTTTTAAATCTCTTTTACAGCTGGCAATAGAATCGCTGAACGTGCTGCCGTCCATCAAGTTCGACTTAGCGGATCGCTCACTTCCCATTGCTAATCATTTTTTTAAATCGCAAGGCAAGTTCCTCTACCATACACGATTAACGGCTTATACTTTTGTGAACGTGACGTAAAAGCTTAAAATATATCCATTTTCGGTTTCAATATCCATACGCGTGAGAGCGAAATTCTTTTTCAAATTCAATTTCTTAAAATCACCGACCGATTTAATGCAACCCTTAATGGTAAACGTCTGCTTTGAGCGTTTGACGGTAAGTTATTCTCCTGCCGAAGCTGGATTCGCTTACCAGATAGATTGCCATATAGCTTCATCCGTCTTCCGGTGGTGCAAAGGGGATATATTTTTTAATCAAAAAGGATGGGACTACCTAATCCCATGGATCTACGCATTGAGATAGGTAAAAAGAGCTTTTTTGATTGACTCCCGCTTCGCTGGTTTTATCAAAAAATCGTTGGCTCCTGCCTCAATTGAATTTTTCCTTTCGTCAAGTCGCGTGGAAGCTGAAAGGGAAATAATAGGGCACGTCAGGCCTCTGTTTCTTAATTCACGAATGGCATCCAGGCCGCTGAAGAATGGCATGTGGACATCCATAAAAATCATATCCGGTGATTTTTCCAAGGCGAGTTTGATAGCCTGGTTTCCATCGTTCGCAATGAGCACAGTGGCTCCGTTTTCCTTTATAAAAAGCTCAAAAACCATCGCATTAATTTCATCATCCTCTGCGACCAATACCAGTTTACCCGCAAGCGGGAATGCATCGTTCATTTTTTCTATCGGTGGTATATAAAACCGGCTTACTTTCAATTCGGCTATTATCTCTTCGTTGATTTGCTCAAACCTCCCTATTGTTAGAGTATGATCCATCTTGTTTTTCATACTCAATTCCGATTCCCAATTCGTGAGTTCTTCTGTAACACCGTCCAGGCCAATGTATCCGTAGCGTGTCTTTACTTTGTGTACAAGTTCAGACGCTTCTTTTAAATTTCCATCTTGAATATGCTTGCGGATTTCTTCAAAGTGAGTAGGGGTTTCATCCATAAATACACGCACCATTTCACCCACCTTTTTCCGATCATCGCCAAGCAGAGATAACAAATTCTCCAGCTCAATATGAATAAGTTGCTTCAACATAAGTTGATTTCTTTTCCTACAACATTACTAAAACTCAAAATTAGCTCCAAAGACTCAAAAGCCAATCTCTAATTTCGTTCTCTTTTATGGTGATTTCTACCATTTATAACCAGGTTCCTCCGAGTCAAAAAGCCGGTCCTTCCTAATATTACACTGTAGCGATAAGGCTCATTAGCTTATATCCATTAAAATATCTGCAAATACTAGCGTCATAAATGTTCCGAGATAGAGGATTTAATTAACACTACCATCAACTCAGCATCAAATAAAGATGAATACTTTAACACACCTTTATTGAGGCCGCATATTCCGAAAGCTGATTTTTTAATGAAGGAGAATGCTGATTGTAACGAATGCCTGGCTTGACCTGTACCTGGCTTCATTCCCTTCCCTCCATGGAATACGTTCCGTACTTCATGACGAATTGACAAAAGCCTTAGCAAAATTTAACGCATGGCACACGGACATCATGGAATTTATTAATGGAGCAGACTTAACATTTTTAAAACAAGGTTGGGTAATGATTTGAAAAAGTACAGTGAATCGCGCACTGTTGCCAGTCGAGTAGGTAAAGGGGAGTTGCACCCCTAAACCTCTCACAGAACCGTACGTGAAGCTCTCACTTCATACGGCTCTTATTATGCAGTCATCTCCTACTCTACCTTCTTTTTTTTTTCAGAATAACTTATATCCCAATTCCCAATGGTAAAATAAGTTCGGATAGGATTTTCCAACCGTTCGAAGCCACGCAATAGCTTTCACTTTGCTCCCTTTGAAACTTTTGTACTTGTTCATTATCCAGCGCAGCAGACGATGATGAAGGTAATAGAATACAGGTTTCAAACTACGTTTGCTAATCTTGCCATAATACTGAAGCCAACCTCTAATCGTAGGGTTCAGCAAATTTGCCACCCCTTGTATTGTCCATTGGCTCTTGTTATGAAAGTTTAACTTCATGAGTTCTCGGGTAATGCGCACTTTCGATTTCCGGCTCATCTTACAATCGTATTGTAGAAAACTACCTCCTGCCTTCAACTTCTTGCGTAGTGGCTGAAAGCTAAACCCTAAAAAATCAAATTGTGCCGGATGTCCTTTTAAATTCCTCTTGTCTTTCTTACAATAAACTATTCTCGTCTTTTCCGGATGGGCCGTTAAACCACATTCCGTCAGACGGTGTGTAAGTGTCGTCAAAAGTTGGGTAGCTTGTGTATAGCTTCCACAATGAATGATCAGATCATCTGCATAACGTACCATTGTACTAAACCCCTATAAGACTGGACAGAAATCTGAAAACAGATTAGTAACAGTTAAATTAGGGAAAATATGCCAAG
>QFQM01000968.1 GCA_003243255.1 Flavobacterium psychrophilum
GCTGTTTGGCGGTAACACCGTGCTGCGAGTCGGCGTGGTGTTGCTGTTCCTCGGCCTGGCTTTCCTCCTGCGTTACGCCACCGAAGGCGTCGAAGTGCCGGTGGAATTGCGTTACATGGGCGTGGCGGCCAGTGCCCTGGCCCTGCTCGGCCTGGGCTGGTGGCTGCGCCGGCGCAATCCCGGTTACGCCCTGGTGCTGCAGGGCACCGGCATCGCCGTGCTGTACCTGACGGTGTTCGCCGCCATGCGCCTGCACCCGCTGCTCGATCCGGGCATGGCCCTCGGCCTGCTGGTGGCAGTGACGCTGTTCTCGGCAATTCTCGCCGTGCAGCAGAACGCCCTGGGCCTGGCTGCTGCAGCGGCGCTCGGTGGTTTCGCCGCGCCAATCCTGACCTCCACCGGCAGCGGCAACCATGTCGCGCTGTTTTCCTACTTTGCCCTGCTCAACGCCGGCATCTTTGCCATCGCCTGGTTCAAGGCCTGGCGCCTGCTCAACCTGATCGGCTTCGTCGGCACCTTCGGCATCGGCTTCGCCTGGGGGCTGCGTTCCTACACACCGCTGTTCGCCCGCCGCACCCTGCGTGACGCGGCGGATGCGCCCGAGGCGCGTGACGAGCTGCTGCGCTGGTCGCTACGGCGTGGCGACTACGTCGATGCCACCACGTTGTTCGGCCCGCCGTTGATCGGCTTCGGTCTGCAAGTCGCATTGGTGCGGCATATCGAGTTCGCCGCAGCGTTCAGCGCCCTCGGCCTCGGTCTGTTCTATCTGCTGCTGGCGCGCGTACTCAAGGCGCGCGCTGGCGAGCGAGCACTGTTGCTGGTGGAAACCTGTCTGGCGCTCGGCGTGGTGTTCGCCAGCCTGGCCATTCCGCTCGGTCTCGATGCCCGTTGGACGGCGGCGGCCTGGGCCGTGGAAGGCGCCGGCATCTTCTGGTTGGGTCTGCGTCAGGGACGGCCGCTGGCGCGTGCGTTCGCCCTGCTGCTGCAGGTGGGCGCGGCATTGGCTTTCGTCAGTGGCCTGGAGCATGGCTATGGCAGCCTGCTCGACGGCTCGCCGCTGGGCGCGCTGATGCTCGGTGCGGCGCTACTGTTCAGCTATTGGCAGCTACGCCAAGCGCCGCAGGCGGCCAACGCCTGGGAACAACGCCTGCTGCCCTGGTTGGGGTTGGCCGGGCTGGCGTTTGTCTATCTGATCGCACCGCTGCTGTTCGAGGCGCCCGGCACCACCATCGCCTGGGCGTTGGCAGGCCTTGCGACCTTGTTCGTCGGTCTGCGTATCGCCGCGCCAAGCTTCGTCTACAGCGCCTTCGCCATCCAGTTGCTCGGTGGTCTGCTGTTCCTCGGCCAGATGGCGCTGGATTCGCTGTTCGGACGTGGCGGCTTCAGCGCCGGCTGGTTCGGCCTGCTGGCTGCGTCGATGGTGGGACTGGGGCTGATCGCCGGCATGCTACTGGCGGCGCGCGATCCGCA
>QFQM01000216.1 GCA_003243255.1 Flavobacterium psychrophilum
GCCCTTCGAGTTGTTCCCAGGCTTCATGCCGGTAAGCAGATTCAAAAGGATTAATCAGCACATCAATTTCAGGTTCAGTCCTGAGCAGTGGAAACATCGTTTTATAATCGAGCTGCATCAGTTCTATGACATGCGGTAATGTGCAGAACTTTCCGTTCTCATACTTGCGAAGAAACCAGATGATGGCGGTTACAAAATTGATAGGAGATTCTACAAAGAAGTCTCCTTGCTTCTTGATCCAGTCCCGATTAAGTCCCAGCATGATCGTGCGTGATGATTCACTCGCGTCAGTAATGTCTTCCATGGTCACCGGATCGAGCGGATTGCAGCGATGTACTACCTTATCAAATTCGATCACATAGAACTTTGGCCGGACCTTATAACAATGTCCATATTTCAAAAGTGTGTTATAAGCAATGATAGAAAGATCATCATACTTGAAATCATAGATGAACATGCTAAATCCTTTCCGGATATGCTGGGTAATGATATGACGGATCACGAAGTAGGATTTTCCTGCACCCGGTGTGCCTATTACCAGAACAGCCCGAAACGGATTGATGAAATTAATCCAGCTTCTCCTCGCGCTTCCCCTCAGTATATATTGCGCAGGAAGGTTAATGGAATATTCATTTTCAAGCAGCCGTTCTTCTTGTGGAAATGATTCGTTCAGACTATTAAAGATGTCATTGCGCAACTGAAGTTTAATGAGTCGTGATAGCCAGGTACCTCCGGTGAGAACAAGAATGTAACCTACAGCCATTACGATGATATATACACCTGTCCTAATCTGAATCGATAAGCTGATAAACCAAATGAGGTGGCCTAACATAAATAGCAGTGCCCCTAAAATCAGACAGCCCATAGTTACGCCTATGTTGATCTTTTCATCTTTCTTTCCTGCTGCCCCGATGAGTGACACAAGAAGAAGGCCCAAGGAAAAAAGTTTCGTATACCAGATTGTCCTAAGTATTCCCGTGTTACTAATGTTCATCATTACCTTATCAATAAATTCAAGGGTATATCCCCACTGGTGCAAGCCATCGTGGCAATAGTAATAGAAGTGCATTAATAGTATAATGATGCTGCACATGCGTGTCATGTCGATGATCTTACGCAATGCCTGTTCGTTTTCTCCTGTTTGCATAGTTGTAGTATTTTAAAGTCTCTTTCTTTTTCTCCGTTTTTTATTTCTTCCCAGTCTTAAAGCCGCTTCCGGTGAACCGGAAATTGTATCATCAGCGGTGATTAAATCCCGTAGCACGTTTCCCATACCGGTATCCGTTGAACTCTCATTTTTACTTTCTTTGAGTGGTGAATCTGGTGATCTGGTATATCCTGGCCTGAAGGGCTTAATGGTATCTTCCTTAGCAGATAGTCTTTCCAATATGGCTTTAGCGCTAAATGCTTTGCCCAAATCACTCCCATTGAAGATGACACGACTCCGATTGTCGATGAAGGTTACTCCGTATGTTCTTCCTTCCGTATTGGTACGAAAGACAACGTCAACATTTTTCTTCTCCAATGAACTTTTGAATCGCTCCTTCGAAACTACATGAGCAGCATGCAATGTCTGTTCAATCGTTTTTCGAAGCTGGTCTTTATGAGGTTGACGCAGCACTTCATTGAGCTTGAATTGTTTTTCGAGAAAAGCTAATGTAGGCTTGCCAGGGATAGCACTTGCTTTTACAGGTATTCCAATACGCAATCCTTTTTCATCGATGAGACTATAAAGCAATCCTCTCTTTTCAAACATCTTGGAATGTTCCGTACCACGATCTGCCGTTACATTGTATTGCCTTAATACTGCATTCAGTTCGGGAAGAGAAGTGTACTTATAAGAGCGCGTCACTGTCCGCACGATATTGAGAATGCTTCTCCGGGTTTCCGACTTTCCATAGATTGCTTTCTGAACATCAACCGGATGAATAAATTCATTTATATTTTTCTTCTTACTCTCCGCCTGTACTAAACCGAATTCCAATTCAATTTCCCTGCGTGCTTTCTCCGACTGATTTTCCCCCAGATAGTGAATGGGTAAACGTTTTCCATTTTCCTGAATGATCGTAGTGAGAATATGAATATGCGGATGAGCCGCATCCTTGTGTTCGTAAACCAGATAAGGCTGATCGCCAAATCCTATCTTGCTCATGTATGTGGAAGCGATCTTAGTTAACTGATCAACACTGAGTTTTTCACCAAGATCAAAATTCAGTGAAATGTGAAGTGTATTTGTCTTCGTACTTCTGTTGCGTTCATTCAATTCAGTAAAGCGATTGAGCTTATCATGAAAATTCAACTGACCCACATCACGCTTAAATAGGTTTGCCTGGATGCACAGCGCTTTGCCTTGCACTACCTTTTGCTCGTTGTAGTTGAGCGCGCCAGCTATGTCTTTCCCGCTAATCACTTTGGCGACCATTTTTAGTTATCTCATTAAGCAATACCAATAGTCTGTCAACCTTCTCATTTACTTTTTTGTACTCATCAAGAATTTTCAACGCTTCGAATATTTTTTGACTTGGGATGGTGGTGCCGTTGAAGTAGCGTGTTACCTGGTTGACATTGGTTCCGATAGCATTAAGCTCTTTCCGGATGGCTGTCAGTTCGACAGTTACGCTATCCATCGAAGCATCTTTGTGATACCAGATGATTTCTTCCTTGTAAATAATCTGACGCGCCAGTTCGGCTATGGTCTGACAATTACTTTGGGCCAGCCATCCTTCCATTTTCTTGTAGAAAGGATCAGATACCCGCAGGCCAATCTTATGAATCAGGCGTTCAGTTTCCTCTGCTTTTTTGCGTGTCATAGCTTATCGATTTGAGTTGCACGGAAGCCGAGTTCCGAGGCTTCATTCCCCGAAGAGCCAAAAGGCGATGAGGGCAAGAGGACAAATGCGCTAGCATTTGTACATCTTGCTGCCCGCAGAAAAAGCGGGCTGTTGACGACCTGTGCTAATCTGTTAGAGTTAGTTTTCATTTTCGTAGTGATTGATTTTGGGATAGTTTTGTTTCGTTTGGGCTTTCTGAATTTTGCTTATGTTCTGTAAGCATTTTCTCGATGTCTTCGGCATCATAGAAGATCACGCCACCGACTTTTGTAAAGGGTAGCGTTCCGGTAATGCGCATCTGTTGCAAGGTGCCTGGAGAGATGGTCAGCAGTCTGCGGACCTGGTGAGATTTTAGCCAGCGCTGTGATTGAGTGGACTGTCGTTGTGTCAGAATCTTTTTGATTTCCTCCAGCAGTTCCCTCTTAAAGATTTCAAGGTCCTCCAGGGTGATAATATTGGTTATCATGATTTGTGCCTGTTTGAATGATTATGGCACAAATGAACCTTGTGACCGTTTTAGAAAACAGTCACAAGTGTCCTAGGACATACCGTAAAATGCTGATTATCAGCATTAAAAATTTTAAATAATTTCTAAAACGAGGTATTCTTAATTTTGAATAAGCATCGCGGAACCCGCTGCTTCTTACCTCTTTTGTACACCCTTAAACAGCTATTTTATGACACAGGATATTGCGCATCCCATCCTTCAAAAAGCCATTCAGGGACTGAATGTGAGTAAGGAATTCAAGGCAATGGCCAAGGCCAATGGTTATAAAACATTACAAAATATACTTGATCATCCTTTGCATGAATTGCCATTTAAAAAGCTTTCAGGCTATAGAATGTTGAAGGAACTTTTGGATATCTTCAATGAGAATGAATTAGAACATTTACTTGATGGCCTTGATAATTGATCTCACTTAACCGCACTTTTTTATGACGCTCGTTATTGCCCGAAAAATTAAAAACGTAATATCATTTTCATCTGACTCACGAATCAAATTCGGTGACCAAGGATTTATTGATTTTGGCATCAAGATATTTCCTATACCCGTTAAAATATATTCACCAACCGATAAGGCAACCGGCAAAACAGATCTTGACTATGATTATAACTTGGGGCTCGCTGTGGTCGGGAGTTCGATAAATGCCTATACTATAAAAGACTCTGTCACTGAGATACTTCAAAATATTCAACACGTCCCTGGGTATACCGACTTATCTATGGATGGTATTTCTAAACTTGTTTTTAAGATCTTCGAAATGAGCACTAAAGAACTCATGGCAATACTTCAGAAACAAGGACTGTGTCAATTGATTTTGGGTGGATACTGTCCTATAAAAAAAAGAATCCGTGTATTCCTTTTTTCAATTGACGACTCCACACTACCTGTCACACCTATTTTTTCGGAGATACTTCAGGAAGATGATACGCTATTTTTCGGCTCCGGAAAAACGTTAGCTGAACAGATATATCTAAGTGGAACAAAGGGATCGCTTCACATAATTAGGGAGGTAATTAAAGGTGGAAAGATTGACTCTGTGGGTGGAGGCTTGCAATATGGCGAATTCGATGGCAATCAGTTTAGAGTTTATGGAGTAACTGACTATGCCCGATATGATGATGGTAGTTTCAAAGAATATCTATACACACTTCGTGGTATCAATCTATATAAAGATGAATTCGAGAGGGAGTCGGATGGATTCCATATTGCGTATTCTTTCAAAACGCCTTTTGAAAATGAGATTTGGAACCGTTGACATTTATAGAATCTGCATTCGCATGGTAGGGTATAGAGCCCGGGAACTGTTATAGAGGTAGAGAGGGATTCCTCACATTACCTAAAACGCTTGCCATGTTCCGAAAAATTCCGGTAGAGGTCATTACCGTTTTGTTGATTTTCTTATTTGCATATACAGCCATTTCCAAAATGGCTGATTCAAGCACCTTCGGTAAACAACTTTACAATCAGCCCCTGCCACATTGGTTTACGGGTCACCTTGTTTGGCTCATACCTTTGATAGAACTTATCACAGCCGGGCTTTTAGTAATTTCATCAACCCGCCTTTACGGGTTGCTATTCTCTGTAATCCTGATGTCTGTTTTTACGGTATATGTAGGGTTAATTTACTTTGGTGTTTTCTCGAAGATTCCTTGTTCCTGTGGTGGTGTTATTGCATCCATGTCGTGGACAGGTCACCTGATATTCAATATTATTTTCCTGTTGCTCGCCATCGTGGGTCTGGCAAAGTTGCGTCAGGTTAAAAGTATAAATGACCATCAAGTCAGATAAAGATAATGCGCGCAGCTACCGGCCCGGTAGACAGGACAAACCGAAAACCTGTAAAAGAGAGTAGGCCATTTAGTTCAACTTAACGGTTTGTTGTTTTTTGAGTCTGTCAAAAAAGCATCAATGAATATGAAAAAGTTCTTTGGAAAATTCTTGCCTGTGATAGCTTTTGTTTTCGCTATCGGAGCCGCTTTTGCAAGCCAGCCTGATAAAGTTTTGGTTGGAACATTGAAAGCCAATGTCTCCGGAACCTGGACAACGATCAGTGAGCAACAACGCTATTCGTGTGCAAGTAATCCGAATATTGATTGTGTGGCTCGCTTTGATGCCCAGAATCAAATGATTCCCGGAACGCTGGTGAAGGGTGTTTATACGCCTCAATAATTTTCAATCTTTAAAAAGAAGAATGATGTCAATGCGGCATCATTCTTCTTTATCATTTAATAGTCTTGTCGGAAAATATCCTCGATCATTGATTGAGATACGGGCTTGGAAAAGAAGTACTTGATCCCTAACGCTTTTGCCTCTTCAATTTCTCGCGGATCAATAGAGGATGAAATCATCACCATGGTCAGCTTATGTGTATCCAGGCACTCCACTGTATTTACATCTTTCAGAAACTGAATGCCATTCATTACGGGCATGTTTAAATCGAGCAGGATAATGTCAGGCATGTTAGCCAGATTGATACAATACCTCTGAAGAAGATCAATAGCCTCTTTGCCATTGAAAGCACTATACATATTTTTCAGGCAATCGAGCGAGGTCATTATTCGCTCGCTGAGCGTATGGACAAAAATATCATCATCCACCACCATCACATTTTTCTTTAGGGTCATTTGGTTTATAGGCTATCGTGGGTTTTGTTCCATTCCGGTTGTTCGTATCTCTGCATCGGGTATTGGAAACGTATACCGAAGATCATTAGGAGGAAGTGTATGCAATGTTCCACTGACATTTCGTTTCAATGTGATAGCAAAACGATCTTCCGTGTTTAGTCTTCTAAGATCACTCCAGCGGGAGTTACGAAAGACTAATTCTTTTTGCCTTTCGTCAAGGATCAATTTAAGTAACGGCTCCTGCGCGACTTCAGTAAATGGATTAAACATACCCGTCTTCCAACGCTTCTCCATTAATGTATTCAGATCATCAAGCGCTCCGCTTGTATTGCCATTGCGTGCCCTGCACTCTGCACGAATGAGTAACACTTCATCATTGGCAATGCCGCCAAATACTTGCCACGAACCAGTATAGCTCCCTTTAAAGAAATAACGATTATCAGCCACGTACTGAAAAAACAGATCCTTCCGAAGATCTCCGTCCTCATACATTGCCAACAGTAAGGTATCGATATAAGTGGCTGTGGAAATCACATAGCTGTAGGTGATCAACGTAGCATAATACTGCGTCTCTTCATTCATAAAAGGAATGGGAGCATAACTTGTCTGATCAAGGTCGTTGTAGTCGAGTAAATAACTATTTTCCGTCCAGGCGAGATTAGCATAAGACTCCGCTTCTGCGTACTTGTGCATGCTCAGGTAAATTCTTGCCAGCAGCGCTTTTGCCGTAGTGGTGGTTGGTCGTGTTTTGGAAACGGCAGTGGTGGGTAACAATGTCATGGCTTGTTTTAAGTCCCCGATGATTGTTTCATACGATTCTTCTAACGTTGCCCTTTGTACTGGCGCATTAATATCGGGTGATAACCGAATTGGTATTCCTAATGCTTGTGACGCTGTACTTTGTTCATAGGGTGAAGTAAAAATTTCTACCAGTTGATGAAAAGCATGAGCCCTTGAAAAAAGAGCAATGCCCTTAACTGTATTCCATTTCACCTGATTGGTCGTAGTTGGTGTTATGTCTTCAAGACCTTTGAGTACCACGTTGGCATAAAACACCTGCTGATACAACACATTCCAGTCACTTACTTCTTCTCCCTGATAAACATTTTTCTCCCAGGTATAACTATTGCGTTCAGTTGACGTGTACAATGCCTGCAAAGCAGCGTCTTCCATAAAACTTTCATCGGATGCAATCAAACCAATGCCGGGCACAATATTCATGACCTGTTGCGAATTGTCCAGCAAGGCCTGGAAGTCATCCAGCGTACGCGGAATTACCAGCGACTTATTAGACTTC
>QFQM01000217.1 GCA_003243255.1 Flavobacterium psychrophilum
TTGCATAAAATTTTTTAAAAACTAAGGTCATAAAGACAAAGGTATGGACAGGTTTTCCTTTTTAAACGCAGCACATACTGCTTTTTTTGCAGATTTATACGATCAATATATAGAGAATCCGGACAGCGTTGAACCAAGCTGGAGAAGCTTTTTCCAGGGGTTTGACTTTGGTAGTACTGTAGAGTACGGAGGCGGATTTGAAACTCTTGATGCTCCCGGAGCAGCTACTGCTACCGCAACTCAGCCGGTATCTGATTATTCAGGTATCCCTGAAAAACTTCAGAAAGAATTTAAGGTACTTAACCTTATCGAAGGTTACCGCACGCGTGGCCACCTGTTTACCAAAACCAACCCGGTTAGGGACAGGAGAATTTTTACTCCATCATTAGCACTTGAGAACTTCGGCCTTTCTGATGCCGATCTTAACACTGTGTTTGATGCCGGTAAAGAAGTAGGGCTTCAGAATGCTACCCTTGCCCAAATCGTAGATCACCTTCGTAAAGTATACTGTCAGCACATAGGTGTAGAGTATATGTACATCCGTGATCCGCAGGTAAGGCAGTGGATTCAGAACAGGCTTACGGTAAACGCTAACCAGCCTTCTTTCTCTGCTGAAGAGAAAAAGAATATCCTTGGTAAACTTAATGAGGCGGTTTCTTTCGAGAACTTCCTTCATACAAAATATGTAGGCCAGAAACGTTTCTCTCTTGAGGGATGTGAGTCGCTTATCCCTGCTCTTGACGCACTTATCGAGTCAGCAGCAGATAAAGGAGTTGAGCAGTTTGTAATGGGTATGGCTCACCGTGGCCGCCTTAACGTACTTGCTAACGTATTTGGTAAGTCAACTTCAGATATCTTCAGTGAGTTTGATGGTAAAGACTACGACGACGACGCCCTTTTTGATGGTGACGTAAAATATCACCTTGGCCTTACAGCTGACAAAAAAACAAGAAATGGCAAACAGATAAATGTTAACCTTGCGCCAAATCCTTCGCACCTTGAAACTGTAGGTGCAGTTATTGAAGGTATCGCAAGAGCAAAACAGGACAGGCATTTTGCTGACGACTTCTCTAAAGTACTTCCTATTGCGCTACACGGTGATGCTGCTGTAGCGGGTCAGGGTATCGTTTATGAGATCGTTCAGATGGCTAAGCTTGATGGTTATAAGACGGGTGGTACTATCCACGTTGTGGTAAACAACCAGGTTGGTTTTACAACTAACTATCTTGATGCGCGTTCGTCAACCTACTGTACGGATATCGCTAAAGTAACCCTTTCGCCTGTACTTCACGTAAATGCTGACGATGCAGAGGCAGTAGTCCACGCTATGCTGTTTGCTCTTGATTACAGAATGGAGTTTGGCAGCGATGTGTTCATCGACCTTTTAGGATACAGAAAATATGGCCACAACGAAGGTGACGAGCCTCGTTTTACACAGCCAAAATTATACAAGATCATCGCTAAACACAAAAATCCAAGAGATATTTATGCTGAGAAGCTTATTGCTGACGGCGTTATCGCAGGAGATTATGTAAGCGGTCTTGAGAAAGAATACAAAGCCGTTCTTGAAGAGAACCTTGAAGCTTCAAGAAAGAAAGAGCTTACCATCATCACTCCGTTCATGCAGAACGAGTGGGAAGGTTATGCACAGGCTGACGAGCAGGAAATGCTTAAAAAGGTAAACACGACTTTCTCTAAAGACATGCTTACTGATATCGCGAAAGTGATCACTGAGCTTCCGTCGGACAAAAAGTTCATAAGCAAAATCCAAAAGCTTATCAACGACAGAAAAACAATGTATTTTGAGACAGAAAAGCTGGATTGGGCTATGGCCGAATTGCTTGCTTACGGATCATTGATGACTGAAGGATATGATGTTCGTATCTCAGGTCAGGATGTAGAGAGGGGTACTTTCTCTCACCGTCATGCAGTTGTTAAAGTTGAAGATTCAGAAGAAGAAGTAATTCTTCTTAACCACCTGAAAGATCAGAAAGGTAAATTCCATATTTATAACTCACTGCTTTCAGAATATGGTGTTGTAGGTTTTGACTACGGTTATGCCCTTGCAAGCCCTAAAACACTTACCATCTGGGAAGCGCAGTTTGGTGACTTCTCTAACGGTGCACAGATCATGCTGGATCAGTACATCTCTGCTGCTGAAGATAAATGGAACAACCAGAACGGACTTGTGATGCTATTGCCTCACGGTTACGAAGGCCAGGGTGCTGAGCACTCTTCGGCACGTATGGAGCGTTACCTTCAGCTTTGTGCTAACCATAACATGTATGTGGCAGACTGTACAACACCGGCTAACTTCTTCCACTTGTTGAGAAGACAAATGAAAACAACTTTCCGTAAGCCGCTTATCGTGTTTACACCTAAGAGCTTACTGCGTCACCCATTAGTAGTTTCTACTCCTGATGAATTTGCAAACGGAAGCTTCCAGGAGGTACTGAACGATCCTGCTGCGGATGCTAAGAAAGTGAAAACACTTGTATTCTGTACCGGTAAATTCTACTACGACCTTATCGCTGAAAGAGAAAACCTTAAGCGTGACGATGTAGCCTTTGTAAGGATAGAGCAGCTGTTCCCGCTACCGGTAGAGCAGATTAAAGAAATCATAGCACAATACCCTAACGCTGACGATTATGTATGGGCGCAGGAAGAGCCAAGAAACATGGGTGCTTACAGCTACATGCTAATGAACTTCAATGAAGTTAAGCTAAGACTTGCAGCTCCAAAAGCATACAGTGCACCTGCGGCAGGTAGCTACACACGTTCTAAAAAACGTCATGCAGCGGCCATAGCTATGGTTTTTGACAAAAACTTATTTAATTAATTATCGTACTTTTGATATTTCAAAAAAGATAGGAAACACCAATAAAATTATACTGACATGATTTTAGAAATGAAAGTCCCTTCACCGGGGGAGTCGATTACAGAAGTTGAGATCGCAACATGGCTGGTAAAAGACGGAGATTATGTAGAGAAAGACCAGGCAATTGCCGAAGTTGATTCAGATAAAGCAACACTAGAGCTTCCTGCTGAGGTTAGTGGTATCATTACCCTTAAGGCTGAAGAAGGTGACGCAGTAAAAGTAGGGCAGGTAGTTTGCCTTATCGATACTGACGGAGCTAAACCGGACGGTGCTGCTGCACCTGCTGCAGAAAAAGCTCCTGAAGCTCCAAAAGCGGAAGAGAAAAAAGAAGAACCTAAAACTGCTGCTCCGGCTCCTGCTGATGCACCTGCAAGCTATGCTGCCGGTACACCATCTCCTGCTGCTAAGAAAATACTTGACGAGAAAAACATCCCTGCTTCTGACGTTGCCGGTACCGGTAAAGGTGGAAGGATAACTAAAGATGATGCAGTAAACGCTACAGGTAAAGCATCTATGGGTACGCCTACAGGTGGTAACCGTGGTTCTGAGCGCAGTAAGCTTTCTATGCTTCGCCGTAAAGTGGCTGAGCGTTTGGTTGCTGCTAAAAATGAAACAGCTATGCTTACCACGTTCAACGAGGTAAACATGACACCTATAAACAATGTTCGTAACGAATTTAAAGATGCATTCAAAGCAAAACACAATGGTGTGAGTCTTGGTTATATGTCATTCTTTACAAAGGCAGTTGTAAGAGCGCTTCAATTGTTCCCGGATGTTAACTCAATGATTGACGGTGACTTTAAAACGACTTACGATTTTGCTGATATCTCTATTGCAGTATCTGGTCCTAAAGGACTTATGGTGCCTGTAGTAAGAAACGCTGAAACACTTACTTTCCGTGGTATCGAGGCAGAGATCAAACGTCTTGCACTACGTGCACGTGACGGTCAGATCACTGTAGATGATATGACAGGTGGTACATTTACCATCACTAACGGAGGTGTATTCGGAAGTATGCTTTCTACACCAATCATCAACCCTCCACAGTCTGGTATCCTTGGAATGCACAACATTATCGAGCGTCCTATCGCTGTAAACGGTAAAGTTGAGATCCACCCAATGATGTATGTGGCACTTTCTTACGACCACAGAATCATCGACGGACGTGAGTCAGTTGGTTTCCTTGTAGCGGTTAAAGAAGCTCTTGAGAATCCGGTTGAACTGCTTATGGACAACAATCCTAAAAAAGCACTTGAACTATAGTTTTAAGCTCATTATAACAAAGAAACCCCGCTCAGTGAGCGGGGTTTTTGTTTGAAGGGGATGGATGTGGAATCAGTTACTTTTTAATCATTTGATGATGATTGGGTTTCGCAATTTAGTTATACTTGTCAGTTTAAAATCAGGTGTTTTTACCTGATTTATATGTCGAAAAAAACAAACCCCGCTCATTGAGCGGGGTTTCAGGTAAGAGTTAGTTGTTTTGTTATGGAAGTGCGTTTAAAGCTGAAATAAGCGCTGCATCAGTTGTTGTTGAAATATCAGCGTTAGTAATGTTTATCAATCCGTTAGGAGCGATAACAGCAGGTTTTATAGCATATTTCCAGTTTCCGGTTACAGGGTCATGCGTTACAAAAATTGCATAAGCATTCATACCTACAATTACCTGCCCATAGTGTTCGTTAAACCTGTTGTTAGGGTAGTCGAACGTGTCCATTGGAGATATTGAATTACTGATTCCCTGATAAGCAAGATAACATTTAGAGTTAGATGGGTTGTAAGCTGTAGGGACCTGTATCTGGATCGTAGTCCTCTGGCCCGGTAGTGCATCAAGCTTATCGATGTTGCACCAGCCCCAGCTAAGCACTTCGAAAATGTATTTATCGCCGGCTTCATCAACAGGATCCGGATTGCCCTCCTCATCTTCTTTCTCGTCCCATTTGGTATCACCTTCCGGGTTTGGAGCACCGTCACCATCGGTGTCTTCTCCTTCAGACTCCCAGGTAGTCATATCGCCCTGTCCCGGATCGTTTTCACTTCCCTCGTTGCTTGTAAGGTCTTTTGGTACCTCCAGCACTACAGGAGTTCCTTCGTCTACCTGCTGGCCTTCCTCGGTTGTCATATTAATGTAGAATTCACCTCCCGAAAATAAGCGGTTCATTTGTGGGTCGTCAGGGTTATTCTCTCCCGTAAAGCCCATAGTTGTCTTGTTGGCAGTAACCATATCTCCCAGGCTGAATATCTCAACATACTCAACGTTTACATTACCGCTAAAAGGATGCCCGTTTACGGTTAATTGCTGCGGATTGAAGTTGATGATTACCCCATTGTTTGTTTTAATTGCGGCACGTTCCTGATTTGTGCTTACCGTAAAGCGCTGCGTAAGTTTGTTTACAGCTTTTGCCTGCAAAGCCGAAAGACCGTTTTCTTTAGCTTTTAAGTTTGTTGTTGAATTTGATGTTGCGTTTTCTTCCGTGCTGCACGCAGCAAAAAGAATAGCTGCGACCGCAGCTTTTAAAAATAGATTGTGTTTCATAATAATTTAGTTTAGGATGACTGATCAATTAAATAGCAGATAGCTAGCGTTTTACTAAATAATTGTGAAACGAATGTAGTTAAGTAATGAAACGGACTACTAAATATTCTTTAACAAGGTCATTTTTATCGTTGTATGGTAAAGGCGTAGTTAAAGTTTTATTAAAAAGTGATTTAAGGAGAGGTTTTTGAGGTTGATAATCAGTAAGATAAAGCCTACGGTTAAAAAAACAAAATCCCTGTGTTGGGGCACAGGGATTTGCTACTCTCAATTAATTAACAGAAATCATTTTTTTAAGGCAATGCATCTATGAGGGCAATAAGTTGTGCTTCGGTAATGCTGTTGAGTTCAGAATCATTTATAACAATGATCTGGTCTGCTACTATGGTTACCGGTTTAATAGCATATATCCATTCTCCGTCCTGTTCGGAAACAAAGATTATATAACATTCAAGTCCAATAGGGATCAGCCCGTAATGTTCGCTGAAAAGTTCGGTGTCTTCATCATAAACATCTAACAGTGCCAGTCCGTTATCTTCACCAACATAGGCTACAAAAACATCACTGTTGGTCTCATCATATCCTTCCGGTACATCAACATATATTGTTGTTTTTGGTCTTGGGTCGCTGTAAAACTTATCAATGTTTGTCCACCCAAAGTGGTTAAAGTAGCAGTAATAATTACCGCCTTCGCCACCCACACCTGCTTCCTGCTGGCCCTGAGGGTTCTCATTATTCACTTCTTCCCATACAAGGTTTCCGTCTTCGCCTTCAGCACCAAACCAAAGTGTCATGCCGTTATCCTGTCCTCCGGTTAGGTTGGCAGGAACCATAAGCTGCATACCGCAGCTCATTTCAAGCTGAACACCATCCTGGGTTGCATTGATGTAAAATTCCCCACCGGATATAAGAAGGCCTCTGTCGCCATTTGGCATAAGTCCCATTGTAGGTTTATTGGCGGTAAGCATATTGCCACGGTTAAAGACCTCTATATATTCAAGTTCTACATTTCCGGTTACGGCAGCTCCGTTTTTGGTGAGGCATCCCGGATACAGCGATATCTGAACCCCTTTTTCGGAAGTAAGCGTAACCACGCTTTGTGAAGCATCAAATGTGAATTCCTGCTTTAGGTTTTCAAGAGCTTCTTCCTGAAGTGCATTGAATGCTGCTGCGGTAGGCGGTACGGGCGTTTCCGGTACTTCAGGATTAGGGTTTGTCGGATTTTCGGGCGTATTTTCAACGGGGCCGACAACCTGAACCGGCTCGTATTCGCAGGCAGTGAAAAAAGCAAAAAGTGCTAGTGCAGGCAAGAGTATTATTTTCCTTTTCATAATCGTAGGATATAAGTTAGTTTTATGTTTGGTAAGAGTTTGCATGCTCTATTGAAACAATTTACTTTTTAAATACCCTACCGTGATCAAAATCAGGATGTGCTAAAAAAGCGAAAACCCTGATGTTCAACATCAGGGTTTTCAATATATAGATGCCTTGCGGCAGATAAAAAGTAAGGTGGTAAAATTTAGTAGTTTATTATTAGATGTGTAAACTGCCCGATGGTTACGTGTTAAAATAAAAAAAGCCCTGATAAGGGCTTTTTAGAGGTATTGGTGTTTTACTCTTTTATGATTTTTATAGTCTTCGATGCATTTCCTGAATTTACGGTTACAAAGTAAATTCCTTTGCTAAGAGAGGAAATATCAACCTGCAATACATTACTATTTACAGTCTTGGTAATTACTGTTTGCCCTAATGCATTCACAATAGAAACCGAACTTATTTCGGTCGTATTTTCAATGTTCAGGAGATTATTTGCCGGATTAGGGT
>QFQM01000218.1 GCA_003243255.1 Flavobacterium psychrophilum
CCATGGTAAGCCTTTGGGTCTCCATATAACATTTCCCCAGAAACTCTTTGTAATCCATATTTTCAGGCTCTTCTTTCAAAGCTGTTTCACAGTATACCGCTGCTTTTTCGAAGTTTTTATTTTTCGCTTCTTTTTTTGCCATTGCAAAATATTCAGGTGCACTAAATTCCTGAGCATTGCAAAATGCATTGAAGCAAAATATAAAAACGATTATATGCATATATCTTTTAAACATATTCCTAAATGTTATTTTCTGTTATACCTTTATTATCGGTTGTTGTGGTTTCATATCCCTGTCGTGTCATAGTACCCCACTCCATATCACTTGATGTGATGAATTTAAAATACCCTTTTAGGTAAAAAAAGATCTGAAGCGGATGGTAGATAAACGGCTCTAAAAATGCCATCATCCACAGCTGAAATATCTCGCGGGTAGTCTCATATTGCCTTTTAATCACGTTATCCATAAGTATGACTAATGACCCAAACATAACTGCGGCAGAATAGGAATACAGAAATATATAGCCTGCCATATCCCAATTTACCTGTCCCGATATAATTAGATAAATAAAATAGATGAGTCCTGTAGCTTCTATAATTGGAGCCAAAAATTCAGTCAGCAATTGAACCGGAAAAATCACAAGCCCGAGGCGTTTGTATTTGGGATTAAAAAGAATCCTCCTGTGTACAAAAAATATCTGCATAAGCCCTCTGGCCCATCGCACCCTTTGACGACTAAGAATATTTACATTGGGCGGACCTTCTGTCCAGCAGCAGGAAACCGGTATATATTGTATGCTGTATTTTTCTTTATGGTTTATCATGTACGCTGACATTTTTACCACCATATCTTCATCTTCGGCATGAGACGTAGGATCATATCCCCCACTATTTATAGCTATTTCTTTATCAAATAACCCCAAACCTCCTGATACATTAGGAACACAGTTTATCAGGCTCCATCCCATTTTTCCAAAAAGATATGCCCTGAGGTACTCCAGTTCCTGAAATCTCGGTATCCAGCTTTTAGGCGGTTTTACACGCTTAATCGCTCCATCTGTAATTTCGCAGCTATTAGACATCCTTAATGTAGCACCCACACATATTACCCTTGTGCGGAAATTAAGTACCGGTTTTATCATTTTCAGTAGTGTATTCCTGTCGATAATACAATCACTATCGGTACACAGGAAATAAGGATATTGAGACACATTGACTCCTGCATTAGAAGCGTCAGATTTTGTACCCCCATTCTCTTTGTCAACAACTATAAGATGAGAGTATTCAGGGTTAACCGATTTAAATATTCGCTTATAAGGTTCCGTCTTTATGCGCTCTACATAAGCAAAGGGTGTCTCTTCCAGTTCAAATTCTTTAATGAGTAAATCAAGGGTTGCATCGCTACTGCCGTCATTTACTATTATAACTTCAAATACCGGATAATTCAGAGATAGCAATGATCTTGTGCTTACTATTATTGTTTTTTCTTCATTATATGCCGGAGCAATAACAGATATACCGGGAGTTAAAGGCGATTGCATTAAAAAATTATCGTCTAAACGAGTGTTGTATGTTCTGTAACGCCTGGTGTTTATAAAAGAAAATAATGCCAGTATCAGGTACATGAGTATTAAAGATGAGGCATAAGTAAATACAAACACCTCAAATAAATTTGTGTCTTCCATGGTTAAGAATGTTTTTTGATGATGATGACAGGCTAAAAAATCAGCCTATTGAAAATGAGGAGCTGGCATATCAAAAAAAGGTATAGCTCTTATATTGTATGACTTGGCAAATCCGTGGAATGTCTTTAATGCCGAAAGTATCAACGGATTTTGAACATGCCTTAAAATATTTTTATTTTCTACATCTTCCGTTTTCATCAACTTGTCAAAAAGGCTTCTTCCTTCTTCGCCATAAAAATAGATTGCCTCAGCCGTAACACGTTTCAAATCGGGATTACCTGCGGTTTCATATAATCGTTCTAAAAACTTCAACGATTTGCCGCTATCTATAAATGAAATCGCCTCAACAATGGCAAACTGACAGGCCAACGGCTGGGAATAATATATATCTATCAATTTCCCTTCATATTCTTTACCTTTCATTTTGCCAATAGCAATTATCGCCTCTTTTCTAACTTTATAGTCATCATGCTGCAAAAGCTTTACTATTGTTTTTAAAGAAGTTTGCTGATTAAAAAAGGCTGCCTGCCTGACAAAGAATTTTATCTTTTCTTCATCTTCAGAATAACGTATCCATTGGCTGAAATCAGGTAAGTGTTCTTTGTGATGCATTACAAATTGCTGCATCAGGTTTATTTCTTCCCATTCATTAAGACCATCATCCTCATCAAAGAATTTAAAAGGATCGTTGTGGCTGATTCCCATATACGATACCCGTGATTCTTTCCTTAATACACTGTCATTAGAATAGGCAAAAGGAAGTATCTTGGAATCTGAAATTGTAAGTCCCAGCCTTGAAAGTGACTGAAGCGCAAGAAGCCTCATGCGGGTACTCGAATAATCCAGCCTTTCTTCGAGACATTTATCTATTTTAAGGCCTTTAATTATACTGTTATAATTTTGCGCATCAAGCGTATCTCTTTCCTGTGCCACAATATCTTCAAGAGTAGGAACAAGCGACATATATGCATCTTTATCCAGCTTCCCAAAATTTCGAATGAATAAAGCATAAACGTCGTCGCTGCTATATGCATCTCTTGATATTATAATATTGCGCAGGAATGAAAAAAACTGCGGCCTGAGGCGTGTAATTATTTCTTTTTTACGTCTTTTATTTCGCCTTATAATAAATATACGGGCCATTAGAAGTAATGTTGTCAGACAACATAAAGAAATTACACTTATTGCAATCCTGATAATTAAAGGATAAGAACTAAAAGAAAACCACCAGTATTCTACATAATCAAAAATTGAGGTCATTAGAATTAATTTTATTTTTCAAAAAATCCCCCCTAATACTCGGTGTAAGGTGTAATGTGTAAACAGACATCCTCAGGCTACAATCCTGAGAATGATATCAACTCATTAAATTATATAGTAAGGTAAAAGGGGCTGAATTAAAATTACGGATTTCATGAATAAATTCTGCAAGGCTCAAATGTTATAATTTCTATAAAACACAACAATTTATCGATAAAGTACATGAATTAATCGTTAAAACACACAAACCAAAAGCTATATAAAAATCTATAAACCAAATAATTAAATAAAAAACCCGTCAATAAAGTTTTTATTGACGGGTTTGTATTAAGCGAAATTATTCTTACGGTTGTACTAAAATATAAGCATACTTTAACGGCTGTTTAAGATTTAAAATCAGCTGCTAAATCAAATCTTAAGAAGATTTAACAAGAACAGATTTATTAAAACTAACTAAAAAGGTTAGCTGTGTACAAATGACACTACACTACTAAGTATTTTTTGCCACTTATTCTTTTTTTTCAGACTTTTATAAGGAATAAATTCTATATCAGGATTTTTGTTTGTTAATCTGTCAATATCTAACTTTTCATCAGGACTTTCAGGAAAGTCGATATTATTCATTAACTCCGTTTCGGCCTCTTCAAATGTTACATCAGCTGTATTAGTGCCTGCAACAGCTAGTTCTGTTAGATAATCTTTCTGAAAAATATCGACTGCTGCCCAGATTCTCTTAGCATAATAAATATCTAAATCAGTGTTTCCTGTTTTTGATAGTAACGACATTGGATTAACCATCAAAGGTTTTGCCGTTAGTATATACTGATTATCAAATATTTCAGAAAAAATAAAATCTTTTAAATGGTATAATGGATTATTAAAAGAAGTAACTGATCCTCTTACATCTTTATTATACGTTACTTTCAGTTCTGCCAGATCTTTAATTTGATCAGCTTGTAGTATACCAATTGTATAATATTTCCCTGCAGAGTAATCCAGAATACTGTAAATATTATAATTTACAAAGTATTTAACACCATCAGATGATTTATAGCTCTTACTATATGGACGGTAAGTGAGAAGAAATCCGTTTTTGAACCTATGCAAAACTTTCAGTGTAACGTCCTTTTCTATACCATTAAGGTCAAGAACGCTGTAAAATCCATTTATCTCTCTTTTTGCCAGGATATAGTCATCTCCCTGATGTAGCACTTCCGTAAATGGTGTTGAGATTGTTTCTCCATTATTGTAAATGAAAGAAATTCTTTTTCTGTAAGATAGTTTTGTTGCAAAATTCATGTCCCCATCATTAAATTTAAACAATACATCATTATGAATCGATATAACTTATTATATCATAGCCGATTAAAAACACAACAGTGCAAGATTAACATATTTTTAACTATTTTAAAAATAATAGGACTGATGTGTATCGTACTTATTATACATTTAATCGATTTATACATAAAGATATAGTATTTATCCTGCTAAAAACACTAACAGCTATCTATATTTTCACATTTGCTATTCAAATTTTTACAATATACTGACTATCAAACACAAAGAATTGAGAGCAAAGGGATGCTAACTGTGACTTATCATAACTATGATATATCAGATAGCCGTGTTTTAGTAAACAACACATAAAATTTATATCCGGAAAAAGAAAACATATTTAAGATGTAATTAAAATCGTGAAAAAACTAATGATTTTAAACTTCAAAATATGCATTCAAAAAATAAGCTAACACTACTAACCCGAATATTTTAGATTTAAATTCTAAAAAATATAAATTTAAATCCCAATCATCTCATCATAAGCAATAATATAACACTATATTTTTTCTTGATTTTTTTATTTGAGCTAAAAACATAAAAAATTAACTATCAATAAAATACACCAACTAAATCGTTGTAGTAGTCTCGATTTTAAACCCACCTTTTTAAAATGATTTTTTAAACGTGTAGTTTAGTTATACTCTTAATTAGCAACAACTTAAAAAATTTAAATTATGACTAATCAATTACGTACTACTATTTTTAACAGAAAGAAATACTACTGCATGATTTCTTTCTTTTTGCTGCTTATCAGCTCAAATTTATATGCACAGCGCGGCTATTATGATGCTCCTTATAAAAGATATGAAGCAAATGCAGGACAATTGTCTAATGGGGCCACAGTTACCTCAAAATCATATGCTCAGTCTGATCTTCAATCCGAGGCTTCAGATCAGCAATGCGTGAATATGTCTGCTAATAATGCTACGGTGCAATGGACGTTGACAGAAGCTGCCGATGGTCTCGTAATTCGCTACAGTGTTCCTGATGGACAGACGGCCACATTGGGGGTTTATAATGGAAATACAAAAATTACAACCCTCACCCTCACCTCTACATGGTCCTGGGAATACTTGTGGAGCAATGGGAATCCAAACAATAACGGAATAACAAACCAAAACCCAAGAATGCGCTTTGATGAAGTCCGTTATAAGCTTCCGAGCAAAATACCTGTATCCGGGACGCTAAAACTGATAAGGGAAACGGGAAATATCCATCTGGATTTTGCAGAAATGGAACCGGTACCTGCAATTGTTACTGCACCTGCCGGCTCAGTGACCTATACCGGGAACGGAAGCAATCTTCAGGCTTTTATTGACCAAAATGGCGGTAGTAAAATATACATTCCGGGTGGTGTGTATAACGTTAGCACAGAATTATACTTTGGTGTATCAAATACTTCATTAGTAGGTGCAGGAATGTGGTATACCCAGATTAATTTCACTACTACCAGCAGTGGCAATGGTGGCTTACGCGGTAATGCAACTAATATTTCATTCTCTGACCTTTATCTTACAACCAATTCAACTTCCAGAAGTAATTCATATAAGGCCATAAATGGCGTGTTTACGTCTGCCTCAACCATTAGAAACATATGGGCCGAACATTTTGAATGCGGTGCCTGGATTGCTCAATACAATGTTGGCGGTCCTGCAATCGCTGACGGATTCACACTATCGCACTGCCGTTTCAGGAATAATTATGCTGATGGGATTAATCTTTGCAAAGGTACAGCTAATGCAATTGTAGAACACTGCAACTTTAGAAATAATGGTGATGATGACCAGGCAATCTGGTCTGCTAACGGACAGGAATGTATTAATAATACTTTTAGGTATAATACTTCCGAAAACTGTTGGCGTGCCTGTGGTGTAGCTATTTATGGCGGTAGAAATAACAAAGCCTATAATTTAATAATAAAAGACAATCTGGAAGCAGGTATCCGCGTCAGCAATAATTTTGACGGTGCTCCTTTTAGCAACGACGGAATTCATGAAATACATGATATTACCATAACGGCTTGTGGTACCTTCAACGATACCTATAATAACCCGGTAGCTGCAGTAGATATTTTCAGTGCCAGTAATGCGGGTACACAGGTTAAAAATGTACAGCTGTATAATCTTGACATCATAGATTCCAGGAACGATGCTATTTCAATAAGCAAAAGATCCGGTGACGGTATCTATAATCTCAGCTTTAACAACATAACTATTAACGGAACTGGTAAAGAATTTCCATATAATAACGCCTTAAACAGGGATTGGGGACGAGGATATTTTGTACTCATAGCCAGCGCTCCTAACGGAAATGCGACGTATTGCAATATGAATTATTCTAACAGGGGCGGTAACGCAACAACCAATGAAAATACCGGCGGAATGGGAGCCTTTTCATGGACCCAAAGCTCTAACTGTTCAGGTGCACCGGCTGTTGCTGTTACCAGTGTAACCCTTGCTCCCTCAACTGCAACTCTGAACGTTGGTTCAACTTTACAATTAACACCAACTGTCCTTCCATCTAATGCAACTAATAAATCAGTTACTTATGCTTCAAACAACACGGGAGTTGCAACTGTTACTTCTACCGGCCTTGTAACAGCAGTATCCGGCGGAACAGCAACAATTACTGCGACAACTGTAGATGGCAACAAAACTGCTACATCTGCGATTACTGTTAATACCACTCCAACTGGGGCATATTTCACTATTAAAAACAGATGGACCAATAATTATCTGTATGATGCCGGTGCAAATGTTGGATATGGTCCAAGTGTAGCCAACAATAATTATAAATGGCAAAAAGTTGCTATAGATGCCACGTATTTTGTATTACAAAATGTAGGTACAGGAGATATTATGCATATTGAGAACTTAACAGGAACAGTACAGTGTACTGCCGGTTCATCTACCTGGTGGAGTGCCCAGTGGTCAAAT
>QFQM01000219.1 GCA_003243255.1 Flavobacterium psychrophilum
AAATGGTATCTATGCAAACACTTCTTACGGTAAAAGCGACATGATCAGTTTTGACAACTTTGGTGTTAAAGGTGGAGCCGTTTATAAATTAACGGGAAGGCACATGCTTTCTTTTAACGGTGTATACATGACTAAAGCTCCAACGCTGAGGAATACATTTCCAAATGCACGTTTAAACAACGCTGTTGTAGATGGACTAGAAAGTGAAAATATATACAGTGGTGACCTGAGCTATATCATCAGGGCTCCAAAATTAAAAGCCAGAGTAACAGGATTCATGTCAAGAATTGATAATTCTACAGAGACTTCATTCTTCTTTGCCGAAGGTGTTGTAGAGTCTATCGACGGAGATGCTGATACCAATGCTTTTGTTGCCGAAACTGTAACAGGCATAAACAAACAACAAATGGGTGTTGAATTAGGTATAGAGTACCAGTTTACACCTACCATTAAAGCAATGCTTTCTGCTTCTTATGGTCAATATACTTATGCTAATAATCCTAATGTCAGCATTAATAACGATGCATTAGCAGCCGATCTGATCAATATCAATCCCGGATCTACAGGGACTGCAACAACAAATTTTGGTAAAGCATATCTAAAGGATTATAAATTACCCGGCATGCCACAACAAGCCGCGTCATTAGGAATTGAATACAGGGATCCTAAATTCTGGTGGGTTGGAGCAAACGCAAATTACCTTGGAGCTAATTACATTGATGTATCGGCTTTACTGCGTACCGATAATTTCCTTATCGACCCTGAAACAGGACATCAGTTTATCGAAGCAACAGATGAACGTACAAGACAACTGCTGAAACAGGAAAAATTTGATGATTTCTTCCTTTTCAACCTTAACGGAGGTAAATCATGGAAAATTGGCAACAGTACCCTTGGATTCTTTGCCAGTATAAATAACGTATTCAATACTACTTATAAAACCGGTGGTTTTGAACAGGCCAGAAATGCCAATTACAGACAGTTAAATCAGGATGTATCAAGCGGAACACCTGCATTTGGACCCAGATATTTTTACGGGTACGGACGTACTTATTTTGTTAACCTATACATAAATCTATAAAAAATACTATGAAGACAGTTTTTAATAAATCAGTGTTTGCCCTGATAATGACAGCGGGATTATTTTCAAGCTGTATTACCGATGACGATTATACTACTCCGGTCCTTAATTGTGCCGAAACCTATCTATCTGCCAATTTTGAGCCTAAAAATGTACCTGCACCTGAGAATGCAAAACCTTTCAGCGGACCTGAAGGCAGTATCATTGAAGCTTATGTAGTATCAAGCGACGTATCCGGAAACTTTTTCAAAACCATATCACTACAAACTAAAGATGGTTCTTTTGGATTTAGCGTACTAGCTGATGTTGAATCGATATTCAGAAAAATGGAACCGGGACGCCTGGTTTTCATAAAAATGGACAGTACATATACTGATACTGAATTTGGTTCATTAAGAATTGGAGACATCTACAACGAAACAGAGGTGGGAAGACTTGCTCCTGTTGATTTCAAAGAGATAGTTATTCCGTCATGTAAAATTGAACCGGAAGATAATCTGGTTAGGAAAATGACTATTGCTCAGGCGTTAAATGATAAAAATATAAATACGCTTATCGAACTGCAGGGTGTAGAGTTTGATAAAGTAGCAGCAACAGATGGCAGCACATATTTTAACCCTAATAATCAAATAGGCGGGGCAACAAACCTTAACCTTGAAGACAGGGATGGTAACACTATTATTTTCAGAACAAGCGAATATACTGCCTATGCAAAACATCCGGTTCCTACAAAATCGGGTACAGTAAGAGGAGTCCTGACTAAATATCTGGATACATACCAATTTATTGCAAGAACTGAAAACGACATCAAATTAACCGAAGACAGATTTGGATCTGCTCCGGGAGAAAGCGTATTTGCTCTTGGTGGAACAGACATCTCATACTTAGGATCTTTCACTGAAAATTTTGAAAGCTACACAGTAAATGCAAACACTTTCCCTAAATATGTTAATGATCATACCGCGGGAGACAGATATTGGCAATTGAAACAATTCCCAGCAGGAAGCGGAAACAAATACATAGAAATGACTGCCTTTAACGGAAATGGCAATCCGGGAATTAATGCTAAAACGTACTTCTTAGTTCCTGTAGATTTTACAGCAGCCAATACATTTACATTCAGCAAAGAGATTAGATATATGGCTGGTCAGGCATTAAAAGTTTATTACGTAAAAGAAGGTGACGGAGGTTACAAAGCCCGTTTCCCTATAAACACTGCAAACTTTACAGACATCACCAGCAGTTTCACTAATCTTAATTATCCTGCAAATGGTGAATCGCAAAATACATTTACTACTGCGGGTACTTACAACATACCTTCTACCCTGACAGGAAACGGTTTCTTTGTATTTGAATATACAGGAACCACAACTGTAACAACTACAATCCAGATTGATGATATCTCTATAAACTAGTTATAGCGTTGTTTTTTGTAAAAAAGGCTGCTTCTTTCGAGGCAGCCTTTTGATTTATTATCAGTGTTGATGTTTATCTTTTAATAATTTTTTTAGTCAAAACTTTTCCGTTATCGCTAACAAAATTAGCTATATAAGTACCCTGAGGTAAATTTTGTATAGATATTGTTCGTTCTTCTCCTGTCAGAGTTCCTTTCTGAACAATCTGGCCAAGCATATTGTATACTTCATAACTATCCAGGCTTTCGTTAGACACAATAGTTATCATCCCCTCTGAAGGGTTAGGGAATATAGTAACAGTATCTAAAGCTAAATCATCAGTACCTGTAACTCCGCAAGGACCCGAAGCCAATTTGGTAACAAAAAAATCAGTATAAAAAGTCTGATTTAATACTTTATTTAAAGTCGGTATACCATCCTCCTCACCCGAAAAAAGATCGGTATAAAAATAGCCACCTGCAATATAGTTTCCATCATTATCGGCAGTAATGGCGGTGAAAGCATCATCATAACCTGCCATTGCCATAATATCGTGTACAGCAATTGGCACACCCGTATTTTTATTCAGTCGTAAAATTGCCGCATCAGATCTATGATTAGCCGGCCTGTTAATTGATATATTGCCCCAAATTTCATTAGATACCTGGGTTGCCACACCTACCTCATCTCCATTAACCACCAGATCATACCCTAAATGAGATCCTGTAAAAAAGCCGGTGCTTGTAGTATACCCTGACGGTGTACACATCCATTGAACAGCGCCTTCGGCATTTAGTTTCATTGCATACATTACATTTCCCGCCAGATCCATTGGAAACTGATAACCATTCATGCTAACTCCCGGATTATTAAGATCAACATAATATTTACCTGTTACATACACATTAGAATCATCATCAATTTCTAAATCATAAAACCTATTATCTTTAAATGTAGAAACACTGGTTACTTCTTTTCTCCACACCTCATTTCCTGTAGGACCAAAAGCTAAAATATACCCCTGTTCGGTAAATGGTGTACTGTTAAATGAAAGATCGATTAAAGGATCGCTGCCGCCAAAATTCCTGAATCCTGCAAGATAATAACGATTTAAGCTTTCATCATATCTGAAATCTGTATAAAACTCTATAAGCCTGCCTTCAAGCGATAACGACTGAGCACTGACAAAACCACCATTTGAATCGAACTTTACCAGATAGTATTTATAATTACTGATAAAAGTCTCCGGCACAGTAATCTGTCCATTTAAATGTGTGCCGGCCAAAAAACCTATAAGAGTATGCAAATTACCCTGAGAATCTATTGCTATCTGATTTATATTGGCACGTCTTAAACCTAATGTAACATCACCTTGTGGCATTACCCTCCAGGCAAGAGCTCCATCATTTGTATTATATTTTAAAAGGGCTGCTGTTTTATATCCTTCCTGAGGCTCGCCATTGTTATCTGCCAGCACCGACATCATATTATCCTCACTAAAATGTGGCGGCTGATAAGTATTAGGTGAAACTCCCGAAACATTCATAACATTAGCAGCAATGTAAAGCCCCCCATTATTATCTAACACTAGTTTGTGGGCATAATCACGTTCACCTCCTCCTATCGTTTGTTTCCAGCGTAAATTCCCTTCACAATCAGTAGATATCAGTACAACATCGGTAAAACCTATATTCTGATCGTCAGAATTATATACAGTTACAGGCGTTCCTGCATATTCTGTATTTTGCTGTGTCATAAATGATAAAAAATAATAGTTATTATCCGCGTCAACAGCTATATCCAGTATTTGTTCGCTGTCATAGCTGTAGGAGGTTTCACTTTCTCCTGAAGATTGTTTGGTGCCTCCACCCCGTTTAGCCCACTGCCACTGAAACTCCTGTGCAAAGGCATTAAATCCGATGAATAAAGAAGCGCATAGTAGAATTTTCTTCATATCTGAAACTTTTGTTGGATTAGTTTATATTATAAAAATAATAAAAACAACACCATAGTTTTCACTATGGTGCTGCTTTCAATTAAAGATTCATGTTACTTTTTAATAAGAGTCTGTTGCATTGCCCTTATTCCATCTGCCTGAATACTTACAATATAAGTACCTGAGGCTAAATGAGAAATAAGAATTTCAATATCATCTGACGGTTTATCAAGTTTACGCGAAATCAGCTCGTTTCCATACAGGTCAAATACAATAAGGCTTTGTGCCTGTTTGTAGCTGTCTCCAAGGTCGTAATGAACAACAGTAGATTCTGTAGCTGGGTTTGGCGTTAGCGTTAATTCTGCCGGCAGAGCCGTTGGCCTAGGATGAGCATCTATCTTAGGGAATATTACTCTTTCCACTGTCATACATCCCGGCATTTGTAGCACTATGTAATCAGTACCTCCAGTGTATCCCGGATTAGGAGTAAAATGCAGAGGATTAAAATTGTAAGTACCTCCTGCCGGAATCGTTATCTGGTTAGGGGTGTAAGTTCCATAATTATTAAAGCTTGTAATAGTTACTGTAATAGGAGCACCTGTTGTATTTTGTACATATCCGTACAGCATATATACCCCATTCTCATAAACTATATCATCTTTGATATCAGATTTAAAGCTACAAGGTGTTATATCACATTCTTTAAGATTAGGAGCAACATTCATAATTCCTGTTTCATAATGGCAACCATCATTATCAATTGATAACTGATATGTTCCTGCCTGGGTTACAGGCTGATTCTGAATATTGGTATTATTTCCGGATATACTTACGAATGTATTAACCAGCCACTCATAATGATCGTAAACGCCAAGCGGACCTATTATGTAGCGCGTTGGGTTTGTTAAACAAACGTCATAACAACCAACAGGGAACATCCATAGCGAACGTTCGGCAGGCTCCGGTATTATTGTATCTGCAGAAGCTTTACATCCTGAAGTAGCGGTATAGGTAACACCTAATCCTCCTCCATATTCTACCTGAATAGTCTGACCAACAGCTCCATTAGACCAGTTGTAGTTTCCTGTAGCCGGTCCCGAAGCTGTAACACTTACAATATAAGGCTCACAAGATATTACATTGTAGCTAATTGTAGGTGGTGTTACCGGAGCATGAACCGTTACAGAAGTAGATGCAACTGTACCACAAGAAGTGTCAGAAACCGGACGAACCTCAAATGTATAGTTGTAAACTCCCGGAGTTGTAGGTACGTTAAGTGTTAAAGGAGTAGTTGTTGACCATACCCCATATGTCCCTGTCACCGGATTTCCGTTTAATGTCCAGCGACGTTCAAGTGCAGTATTGGTAACTATTCCCTGTAGTGTTCCCTGCTCGCCTGAACAGACATTTGTAGCTCCTACTATACCTGCATATGGCCTTTGCCTGATTATTATATTAGTAGATCCATTGCCTGTAAATACACAACCATTAGCATCAAACACTTTTACCCAATAATTTCCTGATGCCGTTGGAGAGTAAGATGACCCCGTACCTACCTGAAGATTCCCTCTCATCCAGGCAAAGCTGGTAGGTGTTGTACCGGAAGCTGAGAAAGTAATGGTTTGTGGAGTACCTTCACAAACATTATTACTTGGATTAACCACTAATGTTCCCGGAAGATTCGCTTTAGTTATATTTACTGTTACAGGAATAGATGTAGTATAACTACAGCCATATGGATTGATTGCTGTAAGGGTTATGCCGTACGGTCCTGAAGATGGCGGATTAATATTGATCTGGCTTGTTGCACTACTCGCTATATAAGACGTGTTAAAGAAGTTCCAGATGTATGTATTAACAGGATTATAGTTTGGTATTGTCAGTGTTATAGGTTCTTCAGCACAATAGCTTGTATCGGCAAGACTAAAGTTAACATTTGGCATCTGACTAAGAGTAATTGTTTTAGTAATAACACAATTTGGTTTACCAGACATACTTAATGTTAGTGTATAGGTATAGGTACCCGGCGCAAGACCTGTAAGGTTTATAGTTTGCCCTACCGTTGGCGGTAAATTTGTTCCGCTAAATGTGTATGTTATAGGACTTACAACATCAAATACTGTTGAATTGTTTATTAAAGAAACATTATATGCACCATTAACACAATTTATAGTAGTATTGAAATTAGCTTTATAATGTTTTTTAACCTCAACCGTTTTCTGAACAGTACATGTACCTCCTCCTGGCAGCGGGAAAGTAACAAACACGGTTACAAGGTGAGCTCCCGGTACATCTGTAGAGAACTGGGCAGTTGTATTGTTTCCGCTTACTAAACTTAAGAACGGGCTACCCTGCCATTGTACTGATACCGGAGTACCGTTATAAGTAGCTGTAGCAACTATATTATTGCAGGCATTCCATGTAGCAGTCACATTAAGGTTTGGAGCCGGTACAATATTAGCTGCACATGGCCCTAAAGGTGTACAATTTTCTGTAACTGTAATTGGCTGAGACTTAACCTGGCATCCATTGCTATCTAAAACACTTACATAATAGATACCTCCCGGAGTTGTACCCTGAGTAGCGTTGGAGATGGTATAAGTACTGCTGTTACCTCCTATCGGTCCTCCGTCTTTATACCATTGGTAAGACACAGTTACCCCTAAACCTGTTGTTGCATTAGCACTAAGGGTAAACGGAGAATAACTTGTAGGGCAAACTATATAGTTGTATCCCGGTGTGATAGAGATAATTGTTTTTGGGAAAACAAGAATATTCTGGCTGGCATTTACAGTATAACTAC
>QFQM01000220.1 GCA_003243255.1 Flavobacterium psychrophilum
AGCCAATCCTGATTTCATCAAGGAAAACATGAATGATATCTGTGCATCGATACAGCATACCATCATCAATATCCTTATGGATAAGATAAAGATGGCTGTTAAGGAGACTGGCATCAAACAGGTCGCTATTGGCGGAGGGGTTTCTGCTAATAGTGGTATTCGTTCTACCCTTAAGGAAGCCGAGAAAAAATACGGCTGGAAAACCTTTATCCCTAAATTTGAATACACTACCGACAATGCTGCCATGATTGGTATTGTGGGATATCATAAATATCTGGAGCAGCAGTTTAATGATGCTTCGGTAACTTCAAAAGCACGTATAGAACTATAATATGCAGCTATTCTTTAACCCCGACATACAGCCCGGAACAGCAAGCTTTACTTTTGACAAAGAAGAAAGCAGGCATATTGTAAAAGTATTGCGCAAAAAGGAAGGTGATAAAATCCATATTTCAAACGGAAAGGGGTACCTGTTCACTTCAGAGGTTGTTTTTGCCAACGAGAAAAAATGCGAAGTAAAAATTACTACCGAAGAGTTCCATGAACCTGCGCCCTATTCACTGCATCTTGCTGTAGCTCCAACCAAAATGAACGACCGTTACGAGTGGTTTTTAGAAAAGGCCACTGAAATAGGTATCGCCAAAATAACGCCAATTATCTGTGAGCATAGTGAGCGTACGGTATTTAAAGCCGACCGTTTTGAGAAGATCATACAAAGTGCTATGAAACAATCGTTGCAATATTATATGCCGGTACTTAATGAGCCTGTAGCCTTTAATGCTTTTGTAGCGGCACATCAGGAAGGACAGCTGTTTATAGCCCATTGCGAGGAAACCGAAAAACGCCTTCTGAAAAATGCGCTTGAGCCTAAAAAAGAAGTAACAATACTCATAGGACCTGAAGGCGATTTCTCAACCAAAGAGATCAATCTTGCACTGCAAAGCAATTATATTCCCGTATCTTTGGGTAACACCCGCTTACGCACCGAAACCGCTGCCGTTGTTGCAGCACACAGTGTAGCTTTCGTGAACGAGGAATAGTTTTTAGTTTACGGCTGACAGTTTACAGTTATCGCTCGAACCTGAAAGGTTCGGATATAATAACCGGAGGCAACGCCTTCGGAAATAAAATAGCATAGAGCATGACCGACAAAAATTACGAAAAAATCCTAAAAATGTCCTTTGCCAGTGTATATCCTCATTACATCACCAAAGCAGAGAAAAAAGGACGTACACAAGCCGAAGTAGACGAAATTATCTTTTGGCTGACAGGCTATGATGCAAAAGCATTACAGGAAATTCTTGACAACAAAACCAATTTTGAGGATTTCTACACTAATGCCCCAAAAATAAACCCCAATGCCTCAAAAATTACAGGATTAATTTGCGGCTACCGCGTTGAAGATATTGAAGAGCCTCTGATGCAACAAATTCGTTATTTAGATAAATTGATTGATGAGCTTGCTAAGGGAAAAGCTATGGAGAAGATTTTAAGGGAGTAAATCAGTTTTCAGTCGCTATTACTTCCAAGTAAAGCTTTGGCATTAGACTCTGTGGCGTTAAGAAAATTATGAGTGAGGCGTTAAAAAGCATCCGCTGTTTGAGCCGAAGGCGAGTTCGGATGGTTTAGCTGAATGAAATAATTTTTAGCCTAAGGAGTCAGAGCCTTGAATTTTTGTTTCTTTTGTTTCAAGACAAAAGAAAAACTATATTTACACCACAATCATTATTCATGAAAAAATTGCTTTATACATTACTGCTTGCTCCTGCCCTGCTTAGTGCACAGGAAATAGCCGTACTTAAATACTCCGGTGGTGGTGACTGGTATGGTAACCCGACCTCGTTGCCTAACCTTGCTAAATTCTGCAATCAGAATATCCGCACCAAAATAAATCCCAAGACCGCCACGGTAGACCCTTCAAGTGCCGATATATTTTCTTACCCGTTCATCCACATGACAGGGCACGGAAATGTGGTTTTTAGCGATAATGATGTTATTAACCTAAGAAACTACCTTACTTCCGGCGGATTTCTGCATATCGACGATAATTACGGTATGGATAAGTACATTCGTAAAGAACTGGTAAAGATATTCCCTGATAAAGAACTTGTTGCTGTACCTGCCAGCCATGCAATATTTAAAGGTCCTTTCTCATTTCCGCAGGGTATCCCTAAGATTCATGAGCACGACAACAAACCGCCACAGGCATGGGGAATCTTCGTTGAAGGCAGGCTGGTAGTACTCTATACCGTTGAAACCGACCTTGGTGACGGCTGGGAAGACCAGGAAGTACACAACGACCCTAAAGAAGTTCGCGAGAAAGCCCTGAGAATGGGTGCTAATATAGTTAACTATGCCTTTACCAACTAAAGGCATTTTTTATACCCTAAAACCATAACAAAACCGGAGTCTTTCGTTATTTTTTCTTAAATTCGGAAACATAAAACAAACCTATATGCTGACATCAAAAACTATTGCCAACGGAATACTAAGAGCTTTGGCTGTTATTGTAGGCTGTTGCCTTTTATTGTATTTTCTGTATCAGGTACAAACAGTACTGCTCTACCTTTTCATTTCACTTATAGTAAGCACTGTTGCCACACCAATGGTTAATTTCCTAGAAAGGAGATGCAAGTTCAGCCACACACCTGCCGTAGTTACCGTTTTAGTTTTTATGCTATCCTTACTGATAGGCTTTATCATGCTTTTTGTACCGCTGATCATATCTCAGGGACAAAATCTCTCATTGCTTGACACCCACAAAATGGAACAGGATCTGAGTGAGACATTTTTACACATAAAGAACTATCTTTCTGACTACAATATTGATTCTGACAAGCTAATAAAACAAGCTGACCTTACGTCGAATATCAACCTTAATTTCATTCCGAATTTCATCAATATCCTTATCAGCATTGTAAGCGGTTTTGGAATAGGCCTGGCATCAGTAGTTTTTATCACTTTCTTTTTCCTGAAAGATAAGGATCTGTTCAAGAAGTCGGTAAAAAAGCTGCTTCCTGATGCTCATGAGGAAAAATTCATCAACTCATTCCGTAAAACAAACCACATGCTGAGCCGTTACTTTATCGGACTCATAGTTCAGATGACCTGTCTTTTTATATGCTACCTGATTACACTGCTTATATTTGGTGTAGAAAATGCTTTTATAATCGCTTTCATCACCGCATTACTTAATATTATCCCTTATATCGGCCCACTAATCTCAACAGTACTTGTTATCGTACTTACGCTATTAGGCAACATAGGGCCCGAATCTCAGGGAGAAATGCTATCAACTACATTATACGTTTTCATCGGTTATTGCGTAGCGCAGTTCATCGACAACAACATTACGTCTCCGCTTATCTTTTCCAACAGCGTCAATTCGCATCCGCTTGAAATATTTATAGTAATTTTGGCCAGCGGATTTTTATTCGGAATACTGGGAATGATTATAGCTATTCCAATGTATACGACGATTAAAGTAGTAGCCAAAGAATTTTTTCCTGAAAATCCGGTTGTCAAAATACTTACCAAAGACTTATAGTTTTGCTTTTACACAAATTATTAGAAAAAGATATTCAGCAGTTTATAAAAAATAATACCGGCAAGCCCGTAACTCAGCTGGCATTGCAGAAAAATCCTTTTCCCGAAGTGGAATGGACTGATATTATCAGCCAGATTGCTGCACGTGAAAAAGCAAAAGACAAACTGCCTACCTGGTTTGAGGCCGACAATATAGTATATCCCTCTAAAATTTCGGTAGAACAGACCTCTTCCGAGACTACCGCCAAATACAAATCGGGCTTAATTTCAGGTGAAAGCCTTATCGACCTTACCGGTGGTTTTGGCATAGATGATTTCTACTTTTCAAAAAGAGTAAAGCATGTTATGCATTGCGAGCTGGACATACACCTTTCGTCTGTTGCCAAGCATAATTTTGAACTTCTTGGTGCTGCCAACATTGAATGCATGCCCGGTGACAGTACTGATATACTGGAAATAGTAGACAAACGCTGGGATTGGATATATATTGACCCTTCGCGTCGTAATGATGCAAAGGGCAAAGTATTTATGCTTCAGGACTGTTTACCTAATGTGCCCGAACATCTTGACAAATACTTTAAATACGCCCACAACATACTTATAAAAACCGCACCAATACTGGATATCAGTGCAGGATTATCAGAACTTCATTCCGTTAAGGAAATACACATCGTTGCATTAAACAATGAGGTAAAAGAGTTATTGTGGATTTTAGAGAAAGGATTCAGGGGGACACCTATGCTGATGGCTGTTAATCTGGTAAAAGACGGTGAAGATATTTTCAGGACATCGTATGAACCGGCAGATGAAGCTCCATACTCCTTACCTAAAAAATACCTGTATGAGCCTAATGCCGCCATTATGAAATCGGGGGCATTTGATGCCGTGGCACATCATTATAACATTACCAAACTGCACAGGCACACCCAGCTATACACCTCTGACGAACTGATTGCGTTTGAAGGCAGGCGGTTTATGATTGATGCCATCATTCCATACCAAAAAGCAGAAATGAAGCCGCTAGAAGGCAAAAAAATGAACATCACCACGCGTAACTTTCCTCTTTCGGTTGAAGACATCCGTAGAAAATGGAAAATCAAAGATGGCGGTGATACTTATGCTTTCTTCACCACAAACAATCAGAATGAGAAAGTAGTTTTAGTGTGTTCTAAAGCTTAATTTACAGGTATCAACCTGAACACTGAACCCTTTTTATCTTCAACAGCTACATAAATATAGCCATCAGGCCCCATTCGGACATCCCGAAGGCGGCCAATGTTTTTCAACAGTTTTTCCTGACCTGTAATTTTATGCCCGTCGAGATAGCATAGGTTAAGATATTTAAAACGCAGCGACCCCACGAGCAATGCGCCTTTCCAGGGTTTGTAACTATCGCCGGTAACAAAGGCCGTCCCCGAAGGAGCAATAGAAGGCAGCCAATACAGCAAAGGTTCTTCAATACCCGGCGCGGTAGTTTTGTCGGTAATGGTTGTTCCGTTATAATTGATGCCATAACTGGTAACCGGCCAGCCGTAATTAGCCTTTGGAGTGATGATGTTTATCTCATCACCCCCTCTTGGGCCGTGTTCGGTTTCCCATAACTCGCCTGTAATCGGATGAATAGCGATTCCCTGCGGATTGCGGTTGCCGTAGCAATACAGAGATGTTGGCTTACCCGATTTATCTTTAAAAGGATTATCGGCTGGGATTGTACCATCGGCATTGATCCTGTGAATTTTTCCGAGTGCATTATCAAGGCTTTGCGGATTCTGGCTTTCGTTGCCCCTTTCCCCTACCGAAATGAATAAATAGCCCTTATCATCAAAAACCAAACGGCTTCCGTAATGATGATGCGTTGAAGCATACGGCAATGCCTCGAAAATAATCTTTTGATTGAGCAGCTTATCACCTTCGAGCCTAGCCTGCATTACAGCAGTTGTAGACTGGTTTCCCTTGGGTTTTGAATACGAAAAATATACCAGTCGGTTTTTTCCGAAATCGGGATGCAGGACAATATCCAGCAACCCTCCCTGTCCCTGTGCATGAACTTCCGGCACACCTTTAATCTCAGTATTCTTTCTGTTCTTTACCTGATAGAGCTTACCATTCCTTTCGGTAACCAGCAGACTGCCATCCGGTAAGAAAGCCATCCCCCAGGGTACCGCTAGTCCGGTCGCTATGGTATCGAGCTTAACCGTTAGTTTTTCGCTTTTGAAAATTCCTGTTTTAGGAGCATTATCGAAATCATACATTGCCCTGTTTTTTATACCCTTCAGTATATAATCTGCCAGCTCTTCTATTTCAGTTTTACTGAACGTTTTTTCAAAAGCCGGCATACCATCATTAGTATAACCTTTTGCTATGCCTTTAATCAAATCCTGTTTTGAATCCCCATATTTCCAGTCGCGGTCTACAAAAGCGTCCATTTTCTCACCATGACAGCTACTGCAATAGTTCTGATAGTTTTCCTGAGGTGTCCTGCCTGATTCAACCGCTGTTACAGGAGCATACTCCTTTTTTTCTTTTGAACAGAAGTAAATTACTCCCGAAAAAAGCAACGCAGGAAAGATGTATAGTGATTTTGTCATAACTGCAATACGTAGGTTAGATGTCAGAATACCAAAGCTATCACATTTTTGTACGGTATGATAATCCTTTAAGTAAAAAGTAACAGCCTTTGCCATTTTGATTATATTTGGCCTCCAATTACATTCAAATCAAAATGAAGAAACTCTTATTTATAGCCTTACTGGGTTTTAGTCTTATCGCAACTGCACAAAACAAAGATTGTGAATATGTAATTATAAGCAGTGAAGGCGGTAAGGAAATGAAATCGACAAAAGATTACCTGATGTACGAAAAAGTATTTGCCGGCACATCACAGTTTATGTTCTTCTCTATGTCTAACAATGAAGGTATACCTGTATTAAGCTTCCAGTTATTGGCTAAAAGTAAAGAATTCCCAAAAGTATATTGCATTGACAAAAGCTCAAAAATATATATACAGTTAACAAACGGTAAAATCATTACGCTGATAAGCGCAACGGAAGATCAATGTTCGAGCCTGATCTATGATAACAACGAAAAGAATAATTTGAGGGTACTGACCGGAAATTTTCTTTTTACACTGGGGTCGTTGGAAGAACTTGAAAAAACTTCGATTTCTTTTATCAGGGTTAAATATGCAAATGAAACTGTAGACTACCCTGTAAAATCAGATCTGGACAGTGAAAGCATGAAACAAAAATACCATCCGGATACTTATTTCATCAATAATCTGAAATGTATCCAGTAAAAATCAAAAAAAATAAATTTCACTATAGTACTGACTGTTAAAGACTTTAAGTAAACGTTACAAAAAAATCAAAAAAACCTTTAAAAATAGTTGCAGATAATAGAATCATCTACTACATTTGCAACCGCAAAAAGGGTAAAACTTTTGAGCTTTATTGAAAGAGGAGAGGTGCCGGAGTGGTAACGGAGCAGATTGCTAATCTGTCGGCGTGCAAACGTCGCCAGGGTTCGAATCCCTGTCTCTCCGCTTCTTTCGGGGTGTAGCGTAGCCCGGTCATCGCGCCTGGTTTGGGACCAGGAGGTCGCAGGTTCGAATCCTGCCACCCCGACA
>QFQM01000221.1 GCA_003243255.1 Flavobacterium psychrophilum
TGGGAAATACCCCATGCGGGAAAACGTGGCGGATGGCTGCTAATCCATCATCCTGTGGGAACTCACTGCTGATTTCCTTCGACCCCTGTAAAGACAGGATCTCCGTCCGCAGTTTGCGGATGATATCGTCTCTCTCCATTCCCATGTCTATGTACTGATACTATTTCCGGACAAACATACTAATATTTTTAGCAAATAAACACTAACATGTTTGGTAAAAATTGATGAAATATCCCTTTTGGGGATAAAAAGAGCAGGTTCAGTTAAAAAAATACCAGGAAATAGATATTAAAAACTAAGGGGCTTTTCACATTTTCAGCGAGTTTGGTCAAGAAAATAGGTCATCTCTGATATGGCAAGCTACACTGGTGGTTATTTTATGTGACAATCCGTTATAGCATGCAAAGTCCTCGATGAATGTATCGGTATTGACAACGCCAGATCCTGCTATTTTCAAACTTGCTTGTTATCATAAACGATCGATACTGCGCAATCAGATCCTGCTATTGTGTTGCCTGACTTGGGCCTTGCAAGGGTTTTCGCAAAACGATAGCTCATCTGTTTTGCGGTACCTGGAGTCCAGGCTACTGAGTAGCCCATTTTCAATGCGACCACCTGACCTGTATTTACATGTTGATAAACAGGTCTACTCACCTAATGAAAACATCTGGTTTACTGCATACCTCATGGGGCATGATACATTGACGTCTCCGGTTCTGTACTGTTTGCTGGTCGCAGAGCCTTCCAGAAAAATTGTCCTGGCTGATCGCTTCATCATCAAAGGCGATTTTGCAGGTGGTGCCCTATTCCTACCCGATTCTCTGAAGGCAGGTCAGTACCGTTTATTGGCTTATACACAACCGGCGTGGTCGGCAATACCGGGTCAACATGTATTCCAACAGGCACTGACAATTAAGAAGCCAGATAGTACAACATTCAAATGGTCTTTTTTGCCAGTTGATGATACCCGCCAGGAGGATACCGTACGTTTCGGTTATAAAATCATCACATCATATGGTGGTCTTGCTACACATGCAAAAGTGGATTACACGATTTTAGTGGATGGCACTGCTGTAACCAGCCGTAGCCAGATCACCAATGCCTTTGGAGAGATCAAGCTGGCATTAAGCCGACAGAGCATTCTCGGTCGCAGTGTTGAACTGCGGGCCAACATCACCCGCAAACAGGATAAGCTACAACTGCAACAACAGGTTGACCTGGTGGTGCCGCTTTTGCCGCGTGTTATCAAAGCGCGTTTATTCCCGGAGGGCGGAAAGTTGGTGCATCACCGGACGGCAGCTTTAGGCATGGAGCTAAAAGATGGCCAAGGCATCGCTGTGGCAGTGCGTGGAGATCTGATGGAAAACGGTATACCAATCAGGGTCTTTACCACTGATCAATATGGGTTAGGAAAAGTTACCTGGGCTTTCGATGTGAATAAACTATATACTCTTCGGTTAGAGGATACTTCAAGAATACTGTTATACGATTTCCCTCCGATTACTCCTGCAGGCTATAGCCTACATATTCCAGAAGGCGTTAGCACGGACACTGGCATTGCTGTGGAAATTGGCGTACCATTTCGCGGGGATACCTGTCATGTCATCTTGCATGATTACCGGTCAGTCATTCATTCTGTTACACTGGTTGTCAATAATCAGCAGGCCATCTTGCATATACCTGAAACATTGATGCAGCAGGGTGTAGCCACGCTGACCCTATTTGATGCTGCTGGACATCCCAAAGCAGAACGGGCAGTTTACAAGCCATTTTCAGATTCTTTGCAAATGACGGTCACGTTGGATTCAAGCGATTATCATACTCGTTCTCGTGTCCGATTAAAAGTCAAAGTCGCTAATAGCAAAGGTCAACCGGTAGAAGCATTTTTCTCCACAGCATGTGTCCTGGGCACCCGTTTAGACCTCAGCACCATCAACAATATTAATCGCTTCTACCGCTTTGACAGGTATCTGCCAGCCCCAGCAAACCTTCCCCCCGTCAGGCACCTGGAGGACCGGGAAAATATTGAACGATTGCTGCTCACCCGGTATTGGACCAACTACCTTTGGAATAATATCGAACAGGCCACCCAAAGCATCCCCACACAACAGCCACCTTGTGATGTTGGTAATGTACGCTACAAAGAAGCGGCTTTAAAGGAACCGATAAGAATGATGGTAATAGGTGGCGTAAGTACGCAGCTTTTCGAAACGGATCAGCGCGGTGGGTTCGTTGTACAGGAAGAATGGCTCGACGCGTCCGCTGGGCAGAAGGTGGTGATCATGCCGGTAACGGGTAATAAATCAATACAATACCGTGTTGCCTTGGAGAATCATTGTACTGGTGCTGATAGTTTATTGGCCGCTCAACGATACCCCGAAGCGTATATGAAACCAGCTGAGTGGAGCGTGCAGGAACAGCAACTGATGAAGCGATCTCTCGCAGCGGTGGTAGTAACGGCTAAAACATACGATGATCAAATATATACTGGTGTAGCAGGAAGTAAAGCAGATTGCAACGAAGACTATGTTTGCATGAATGAAATCCTCAATTGTCCCATCCATCGTAGCAGTACGATTAAGCCGGTGAATGGCAGAAGCTATTATATCTGGTCTACCCGTCAGCGGGAAATCTATCAATGCGGGGCCAAAAAGGAGCCAACGGGTGATTTTGTTAAGGAGTTAACATCCGTGAAGTATCCGAAGGAGTTTTATGTGGCCGACTATAGTTCCTTCAATCCCGGCATGCCGGAAACGGAGACTACTGTATTCTGGTCGTATCAAAGTCTTACTGATGCCCAGGGTGAGGCTGATCTAACGTTTTTCACCAATGACCTGCGAGGGACGTTTCATTGTATCCTACAGGGTTTTAGCGGAAAGGGTCCGGTTAGCGGTAAGGCGATCTTCAAGGTGGTAGAATAATGACTTCAGTAGGATTACAGGTATAAAATGACCAGCACTTTCTTTTCGCGCTTTTCTTTTGGCGATTGTAAAGAAAAGCGCCGCGGGATTGCGGCGCTGAGGTATTGTGCGTTGAACATTGCAGGATGAGATCTATTTACAGCAATCGCAGCTGGCCGGAGCAACGGCTGGGATAAACTTTCCCCAACCGTTCACAAAGGTCTTTTAGCTGTGGATCATTTAACTGTCGTACATTATAGAACTCTTCCATTGATTTATACTTATAGCCAATGTACCGCCAGCATTCTTCCTGTCTATCCTTTTCCCGCTGGGTAGAATAGACCACTGCGATCAGTTTGCCATACCCTTTGTGTTTGAACGAGCGTTTGACTGCACCATAATCATCAGGACTCCGTAAGCAGCAAGCTATGTAGGAATAGTTGTTTTGCTGCTTGGTGCTTACTTTGGCATATTCAGCCATTACCTTTTGCCACTGGATCTTTCTTTTTCCTTCTTCGTTGTATATAGCTTTCACTTTCCATCCTACGTGTCTCTTTCGCATCCGTGGCTTCTTTGCCCTATAAAAAATAAAAGTGAGCGGGAAAGCGTCTGCAAGCCATTGGGGATATCCCTGCTCCATGTCGGGGAGCAGGGATATGTTGTCTGTCGTCATAATGATGTAGGTTCATGCTTAAAAGGGAAGATCCTCCATTGGTTCCTGCTCAAAAGTGGGTGCTTCTTGCACACGGGCAACCTTGCCCCCTTTTTTGCCTGTTGACTTAAAGAATAGTTCCCGAACATTGAAGGTGAGCACAGCCTTTGGCTCGCCATTCTTGGTTAAAAATGCCCTGCTACCAAACCTTCCATACAACTCCAGCTCTCCACCTGATGTAATGTAAGGCGCTACACCCGGCTTGCCCCAATAGGAGCACTCAACGAATCGGGTATACTTTTTCACCTCTTTACTACCGCGTACTTTGTAGCGCTCATTGATCGCTACTGTAAAATTGACAACCGATTTTCCGCTCTCAAAGCTCTTAGTTGTTGCATTGTCGGTGATCCGTGCTGTGATGATTTCCATAACTTGTCTTTTTTGAATTGATAAAATGTTTGATAAAATTGAACTGGTCGTAAACACTCGGCTTACGCCTCGTTCGTTAACATCGTAGCAACTCAATCCTTGACAAGCGGCATAGGCAATAGCAAGGTTTTTGGAAAAATAAATACTACCCAAAGGGTGGAGATTTTTTTTCCAAAACCAGGGCCGACCGAAGTGTAACGGAGGGAAAGACCTTGCTTTGACGGTGCCGGTTGCAAGATCTTCGCGACAGAATGGAGAGAACGGCGAAGCCGCTTTGTAGAGAAAGTGAGGGAATTCTATCTTATTCTGGGATCAGAAAAGTAACGTGCCACTTCCGTAATGGGGATATATACCTTTCGTCCCTTTTTGACGACTTTGATCTGACTGTTAGCCACCAGTGAATTAAACTTGGTACGTTTAATGTCAGTAGCTTTCATAAACGCATTGGGTCTGATCATTCCGGTTGTCACGTCAGCAGAAACGGCTGCCGGAGGTGCCGATGGTCTAACGTGGTCTATCAGGACGATCAGGAGCTTTTTAATTTCAACCAGTTCGTTTACCGGTACGGTAACGAACTGTTCTTTATCACACTTAGCCATACTCCACATTTTCGGCAGTTAAAATAAGGTGAAAATGTGTCTGAATTTAACAGGTTTTGGTAATGGGATATTATTTATGCGCGGTATACAAAGCAGTATTAATTGCTTCAGTAATTCAATTATCTATTCTGTATAATAACTAAAGTGGGTTCTGCAAAAGGTAAAGGAATACCCTTAGCCTGCTGCATATCAATTGAGGAAGATTATTGCACTCCGACTCATATTTGAAGTAAAAGGAGTAATTTGTATTGCGTTTTTTATTATAAATATTGCCATTTTGTTATACCTATGATAGATGCTCAAAACTATTTTGACACTGCCAGAAAAAATGAAAATGCCTTTCGAGCAATCCTGACGCGCATTAAGGCTCCCATTGAAAATTTGAATCTGGAAGAAATTTTCGAGAAATACTCCAAAGGTGATAGAGAAGGTATTTTCACAATTATTGATTTTGTGGAAAAAGGAGATAATAAATTTGAGTTTACCTGGGGAGATTTTGCACCGTTTAGTGGGCTGGGACGGACAGAATTATGGATATATGCTGACGGTGAAGCAAATATTATAGAAGTGATATCTACAAGGATGTCATAAATGTAGAGGCAGTTTATCTTTTTTTCAAACACTTAGTCAAGGTAGATCTAAAATGCTCTTTGGCCTGCCAGGCAAAAAGAGGCCGGCCACCGTCCATACTTCTTATCCTTTTTGCCTTGGACAGCGACCAGCCCACCCGAGAATAAACCTCCCAGTCTATCCCCCAGTAGTCAAACTTGTTCGGCCTGTTGACTATCTATTCAAACGGATAGAATCCGTTTGCGTACATTCAAAAACTGGATTTATTTTCCAGGATCTATATTTCATTGCCGCAACATCTGGCCAGTGAGAATAATTCGAATAATGTAAATGGTAACTTTTTGAAGAAGAAGGAATGAAGTAGGGCATCGGCGTCCGTACATTAAACAAACTGCATGACAGGGTGGTTCGTTTTATTGAGTTTTTTGGGTAACTGCTTCGTCTTAACTTCATTGGTGTATTTTTCAAGCACCAGGAGTATATAAGCGAGATAGCCGCCTTCTCCGAATGTATTGCTATCATCAAGCCGGTCTTTGGCATTTAACATTACATCTTTGTCAGATAAGTATCCATCCTCAAATGCAAGTAGAGCGTCGCAATTGAACATGGCAGTAGCGATGTATGATAAATCCTTTCCTAATAATTCTTTCGCAACCGCCCTGTTAAGATACAGGTAAGCGAAATGAATACCATCATCCAACAGTATTATGCCACCTAAAGAATCTTTAAGGGAAGTAAAGTCCAGGTTCAATAACCGATGAGTATCCTTTCGGATAGCAAGGTCAATTGCCTCGTCCAAATAAAGGTGGGTTGCCAGGGGATTGTCTTTTTCCTTTCTGCCAGTCAGGGCCTTAATCAAAAAATGAAAATTTTGATTATCCTTTGCGAACGTTGCACCTTTTTCGCTAATTCCACCTAACGGTGTTTCTGTTGACCAATGTTTGTCTGAGACCTCAATCTTCTTTAGCAAGGCATAATCATCATAAGTTATTTGCATAGATCTAAATTTGGGGATGTATTTAAAATAGCTGGACGAATACTTGACAGCTCTCAGACCGTTACTGCCAATATCAATGCAATGTTATGAGCAAATTACAAATATGCCAAGTGGATTGATACAAATAATTTGCAAATCCGATACCATGCACATATTGATATACTTTCCACTTGTTTGCAGGAGAATACATACTTATTTCGGTTACACATTTTTGCTGTTTGTGTTGGTTGGTCACAACTAATGTGTAATGAACACCTACATGATAAAGTCAAAGGTTTCGGACAGCAGGGTCAATTATTAATCATCATGATCGAATAATAAAGTGATGTTAAACTACCGGCTAAAAAACCAATACACAACTCCCCTGTTAAAAAAATATTGATCACAAATAAGTGCTGTCAAAAATACCGGGTTTTTCCTGTGAGTGATAGGTATTATCCTTAGCCACGAATATGTAATTTCGAAATTCTATTATCAAACTAAAATCTTTGAGTCATGAAAATTAAATCAGAAAGCGCGTCTTCGATCATCATCGACACAAGTAAAACGACCCCGTCAATAAACCTTCCACCGCAAATGTTCAGGCGTAGTGACAATATGATTCCAATTCTCATTATCAACTCAGAGGTAAATGACTTTCTGCGGGGTAATTTTAGCGAGGATCAGGAGCAGGTGATAGAAGACATCAACCAGGAGTAATTAACCTGCCTTAATGCTTGCTTCGGCCTTATCCTTTTGCATCTAAATCATAAGAGCCAAAGAAGGAGCAAAGGTTTATTGAAAGTTATGATGAGTAAAAATTAAATAGTACAAGTTCAAGCTGTATCAGTTTATTAGGATCATCTGGATGCCGGAATATGAATGAAAATGATGTATCACGGCGAGGCCCTTTGTATAAATAGCAGAGAGGGTGAGCCTCCAGGACTGAGACGGCCTTTTTCACTAAAGCAGTAAAGCCAGCTACTGATTTATTAAAAATAAGCAGGGCAGCCTTTTCATCACGCCAG
>QFQM01000222.1 GCA_003243255.1 Flavobacterium psychrophilum
ACTATCCCTACGCAAGCTTATCTGGTTGAGGGCGATAATAAACTTTTGATCAATTTTGAAAATATGGATTCAACACTCATGTTTGCGGCTGAAATCAAAGGAAAGATAAACGTAATTATGGAAGAATTTTTATTTTCGGGAGAAGCTGTTTGCCAAAATAAACAGAAACAGGGCTATATAAACGAGTTTGTATTCTCTTTTCACAAATCACTTAATTAAATTATTTATGCAACGATGTTTTATACCTGGTGACCAATGGCTTTACTTTAAGATATATACCGGCATAAAGACCGCTGATCTGGTGCTTACAGATTATGTGCAGCCACTGGCAGAGGAATTGTCAGACCACGGTCTGATTAACCAATGGTTTTTTATAAGGTACAGTGACCCTGACTTTCATTTGAGGTTTCGTATCCGGCTGTCCTCTGAAGGTGCAGCAGGCAGCAGTTTACTAACGGCTAATAGGATATTTAAGTATCTTATAGAAGCAAACCTGATATGGAAAGTCCAGCTGGATACTTACAACAGGGAAGTTGAACGATACGGCGCTCTGACCATGGAAGATTCCGAGGCTATATTTTATAGGGATAGCCAAATGATACTTAAAGCCATTAAAATTTTTGACGACAGCGAAGACCTGAATTTAAAATGGATATGGGCGCTATATGCGATAGACTCATTCATGGGTGATATTGGATTTGAATTACAGGAAAAATTCGATTTAATAAAAAGACTCAAGGAAGGGTTTGCAGAAGAATTTGCAGCAGATACATCGGCCAAAAAGCAGCTCAGCCGGAAATATCAAACGCATAAGACTGATATAGCATCCTTTTTGGACAGGAGGTGCCATGCACCGCAGCATCTTATATTGTACGACCTGGTTGAGCATAAATCTGAATATACCAAGGATGCTATAAGTTCCATAAATCTGAAAACCGATATAGAGAACTTGTCCTATCTTATTTCCAGCCATCTGCATATGATGATTAACCGCCTTTTTCGATCTAAAAACAGACTAAACGAATTTGTTTGCTATGAAATGCTGTATTTTTATTATAACTCGAAAATAGCGCAAGAGAAAAACTTACGTAAAAGCTATAGTTAATTACCTATTGATTTATAAATTACAACATGCCAAACTTCCCTTTTTACAAACAACTTGACTCAAAGGACTGCGGGCCTACATGCTTAAAGATCATAGCGAAACACTATGGCAGGAAAATACCTGTAGAAGATCTTCGGGCTGCTGCAGAAACTTCCAGGGAAGGCAGCAACCTTTTATTTTTATCGGAAGCTGCCGAAAAAATAGGGTTGCGGAGTTTAGGTGCAAGGCTAAATACTGAAAATTTGAAAGAAGCATCTTTGCCATGTATATTGCATTGGAATACTAACCATTATGTTGTTCTCTACAAAATCAAAAAGGATTGTTATTATATTTCTGACCCGGCTATAGGACTGATCTCATACAACCAAGAAGAGTTTTTGAAATTTTGGACTGGCAGTAGTGTAGATGATAAATCAACCGGAGGTATAGCACTTTTACTTGAGACAAGCCCAAATTTTTACGCTTATAATGACGGTCCTGAAAATAAAACTTTAAATATTAAATTCTTATCAAAATACCTTTTTCGATATAAGTCATTCCTGATACAATTATTTATAGGACTTTTGGCAACCAGCCTTTTGCAAATTGTTTTTCCGTTTTTGACCCAAAGTATAGTCGATGTAGGTATACAGAGCCAAAATATACATTTTATTGTTCTTATTTTAATCGCGCAAATAGTTCTCTTTATTTCCAGGACAGGTCTCGAACATATCCGGGGATGGATTGTGTTGCATCTTTCTACGCGGCTGAATATAAACCTTATTTCCGATTTTTTTGTAAAACTTATGAATCTTCCCATTTCATTTTTTGATTCGAGAATGACGGGTGATATATTGCAACGCATAAACGATCATAGCAGAATTGAAAAGGTTATGACGACTTCTTCATTGAATGTACTCTTTTCCATGTTTAACCTCCTTGTAATGGGAGCGGTGCTTGCCTATTACAGTTTTAAAATATTTTTAGTATTTATAATAGGCAGTGCACTATATTTTGGATGGATTTTTCTTTTTTTAAAAAAGAGGGAAATTTTGGACTATAAAAGATTTTCTGAAATAAGCCAGGAACAAAGCAAAGTGATTGAATTGATAAACGGGATGCAGGAAATTAAATTGCATAATGCGGAAAGGCAGAAGAGATGGGGATGGGAGCATTTGCAGGCGCGGTTATTTAAGGTGTCTATCGAAGGATTGAAGTTAGAGCAGGGACAATTAATTGGTTCAAACTTCATCAATGAGATTAAAAATATATTTATAATTTTTATGTCAGCTAAACTGGTTGTCGATGGTGATATTAGCTTGGGAATGATGATGGCGATAACCTCAATTGCGGGAAGCCTCAATGGGCCCGTAATGCAGTTAATTGGTTTTATAAGGGAGGCACAGGACGCCAAGATATCCTTAGCCAGGCTATCGGAGATCCATGAGAAGAAAGATGAACTTCAGATTGACAGCCAAAAGATTGATTCTTATCCTTACGATGCGGCTATTTGCATAAAGAACCTGACTTTCAGATATGAAGGAAGTAGTAAAAATGTTCTTAAAAAGCTAAACCTTACTATCCCCGCCAATAAAGTTACTGCCATAGTTGGTGCCAGTGGAAGTGGTAAAACTACGTTAATGAAAATATTGCTTAAATTCTACGAACCGCATAAAGGTGAGATTATTTTGAAAGAGCCTGATGGTGCTAAAACGAACCTTAACGATATTTCCCAAAAAACATGGCGTAGCCATATAGGGGCGGTCATGCAGGAGGGCTATATTTTTAATGATACAATTGCGAATAACATTGCAATCGGAGCAAATGTGATAGACCGCCAACGGCTGGATTATTCGTCGGATACGGCAAATATCCGCGAATTTATCAATAGTACACCATTAGGTTTCAATACCAAAATAGGTATGGAAGGTCATGGCATAAGCACGGGGCAGAAACAAAGGCTACTTATAGCCCGCGCTGTTTATAAAAATCCAGAGATGCTCTTTTTTGATGAAGCAACTTCTGCCCTTGACGCCAATAATGAAAAAGATATTGTTCAAAAACTTGATCGTTTTTTCAAAGGTAAAACAGTAGTTGTCATCGCACACCGGCTGAGTACCGTCATAAATGCAGATCAGATAATAGTCCTAGACGAGGGTAAGGTAGCTGAATCAGGAACGCATGAGGAACTTATCCAAACAGGTGGTAGCTACTATAATTTAATCAAAAATCAATTGCAATTAAGTTATGCCAAATAGTGATAGCTTTGAATTAAGAAGTGAGGAACTACAGGAAATTCTCACAAGAATTCCCCATTGGATGATCCGATGGGGCAATATGGTTATTTTTGCAATTATCCTGCTTCTGTTCGCATTTTCCTGGATAATAAAATATCCCGAAATTATTACTGCGGATATCACCGTTACAACCTCTACACCACCTGAGAGAATAATAGCGAGGAGTACGGGAAGGCTTTACAAAATTTTGGTAACAAATCAGGAAAAAGTCAAGTCTTCAACACCATTAGCAGTAATTGAAAATCCTGCTGATTACAGAGATGTATTCCGGCTGAAAGAGGCGCTGGATAGCATAAGGATTGTAAATGGAGATTTCTTTTTTCCGTTTGATAAACTGCATGGCCTGCGTCTGGGTGAGATAAGTAACTCATTTGCGCTATTTGAAAAGGAATATATTGCTTATAGGCTAAATTTCAAGTTGAAACCACACGCGGTAGAAGGAATAGCCCAAAGCTATGAGACTTCAGAATTAAATAAGCGCCTCAACCTCTTGTTAGAACAGGAGAAAATCGCTGAGCTGGAAGGTGGGCTTAAGAAAAAAAGATTGCAACGGTATAAGCAATTACATGATAAAGGGGTTATATCTGCACAGGAATGGGAATCGGAAAATCTCCAGTTTTTGCAGTTCGAAAAAGGGTTAAGAGAGTTAAAAAGCACCATATCCCAAGTAAACTCGTCCTTAAATCAGTTGAACAGAGACAGAAAAACTACATCGATTATTGAAACAAAAGATGATACAAATCTTTTTTCAACAGCGTTACAATCGTATGATCAGCTTGTTAAAGCAGTAGCAACATGGGAATTACAATACGTCCTGCGCTCATCGATTGACGGCGAGGTAACTTTTTTGCAAATATGGAAAGAGAACCAAACCGTAAATAGTGGAGATAATATCTTTACAGTCATTCCTTCCCAGAGTGTTGGTTATATTGGCAAAATCCGTGCTTCAGAACACAATTCTGGTAAAATTAAGAAAGGGCAGCACCTAAACATTAGGCTTGATAATTATCCCGATCGCGAATTTGGAACACTGGGTGGTAAAGTCCATCACATTGCACTAGCTCCGGATAGTGAAGGTAAAATACTTATAGATGTTGAATTACCTGATAATCTAATTACATCCTATCATAAACGTTTATTATTCGAACGTGAAATGTCTGGTACTGCAGATATAATTACAGAAGACCTTCGCCTGTTCGAACGATTGTTGTATCAGTTTAAAGATTTGATTAGGAGACAGCCTAAGGATAAAGAAATCTAAAGTGTCCAGCTTCCCTATTTCGTTGAAGTCTGTGTCAGGGTGTGTGTAATGTCACAAAATACACTATAACGCTACATATTCTCTTTTTTTATTCAACGGTATAACACGGTCAGATGGGCGGGAAGAAAATTCGCATAAAGATAGCGAGTCTTACTGTCCTGTAAGTTAAACTGATACATTATAATCGTCAAATTATTAAAGCGTCAGTTTGCAGCGGTATTAACCTTGGAAATGTAGTGTTTTCTCCGATTTTCTCGAAAAGTGTTAACGTCAGATTCTTGGGAGTGGTATAGCTTTTTGGTATTGCCAGGGGCAGAAACGACAGGTGCTTCAACTGGCACGGTCTCCATAATCGGTAGTTAAGAAATCTAATGTAGCGATTAGGTCAGCGAAGAAATGATAAAGAATTTATAAATATTTATGCGAAATTCTGCAGGAATATATCAAAATTATACAACGTCTCTTTATTTAATATTTTATTACGAATTTTCAGCCATCTCCCATCTTATCTTAGTGTACAATGGAAACTACCTAAGACTAATATGGAAACAGAAAATAGAAGGATTGCAATTCTTGGAGCAGGTCCCAGCGGCATGTTTATGCTTAAGAGGCTCATCGAATCGGGCGTTAAAAATACAACCATTGAAATTTTTGAGCGTAAATCGCAAGTAGGGGCGGGGATGCCCTATAGTATTGAGGGCGCTAACAGGGAACATATTACCAATGTTTCGGCTAATGAAATACCCGCCATAGTAACCTCCCTACAGGATTGGGTCAATACAGTAGATAAGTCAGTGCTGCAGCCTTATAACATCACTCCAAAGAACTTCAATGAATATAAAGTGGTGCCACGGCTGCTTTTTGGCAAATATCTCGAAAGCCAGTTCGGTTTGTTATGCGATAAGGCCCGGGAAGCAGGCTTTAAGATCGTTTTGCGTCTGGGTACATCAGTAACAGATATCATTGACAGGCCGGAATTAAAACAGGTACTCATTGAAATTGAGGGTGTCCGGGTAGAACCTTTTGATGCGGCTATTATTTGTACCGGGCATATATGGACAAAAGAGCACGAAGGCAAAGTTCAGGGATACTTTGACAGCCCCTACCCGCCAGCCAAGCTACACCTTGAGTTGAACCATTCTGTTGCCATCAGAGGATCGTCCCTTACAGCTATAGATGCAATACGCACACTGGCAAGGAGCAACGGAAAATTTGTGGAAGATAATAATGGCATGCTGCGGTATATTCCTTTAAAAGGCACCAAGCGTTTTAAAATGGTTATGCATTCCAGGAACGGCTTACTCCCGGCGGTACGTTTCCACCTTGAAGATTCCCATCTGCATAACGATTCCCTGTTGACACCTGAAGAGATAGAACAGCATAAAAGGGAAAACAATGGTTTCCTGTCACTTGATTATATCTTTGAAAAAGATTATAAAGACCTTTTTAAGGAGAAAGACAGCGCATTGTACGAACGAATTAAAGACCTCAGGATTGAAGAATTCGTAGCCCTTGTGATGGGATTCCGTGAAAATGCGGATCCCTTTGAACTCCTGCGCAAGGAGTATGCAGAAGCCGAACAATCCATACAAAAACTGGAATCGGTATACTGGAAAGAACTGCTTGCTGTTTTGAGTTTTGCGATGAACTATCCGGCAAAATATTTATCGGCGGAAGATATGCTTAGGCTCCAAAAAACGCTGATGCCCCTGATTTCCATTGTTATTGCTTTTGTCCCGCAGACTTCCTGCCGGGAACTGCTTGCACTGCATGATGCGGGTAAACTGGAAATCATATCGGTAGGACAGGAAAGTGATATCGAAATTAACGACAATGGGGGAATAACGTATCACTATTACAATGAATCCGATAAGGAGTGTTCTGCTTACTTTGAAACATTTGTCGATTGCGTGGGCCAACCGCACCTTTCGTTTGAAGATTTTCCCTTTAAAAGCCTAGTTAAGGATAATGTTATCACCCCGGCTACATTGCGTTTCAGGTCGGATAGCAGGGGAAAAGAAAAATTTGACAATAAAACGAAAAATGTGCAAAAGGAAGGAGAGCATTATATCCTGAAAGTCCCTGGAGTCACTATTAATGATAGCTTCCAGATTGTCGGTCCCGATGGCCTGGGGAATGAACGGCTATTTGTGATGGCAGTTCCCTATATAGGAGGTTTTAACCCGGATTATTCAGGCCTTGACTTTTGTGAGGAAGCTTCATTACGTATTGCTAACCACCTTGAGTGCAGTAAGCTCTAAATCCCCATTATCAAAGGTTTTCCCATTAATGTCCATATCAATTCAGCCAGCGTCAAAAATGAGCAGAGATGAAGTTGCCTCAGTTAAAAAGAGCATGTAAAGCGTATATAAAAAATACTGCCCCTCAAAATTAGAATTTGCAGGGGCAGTTTTAGTACTATAACTTCATATTAATGTTTTTTATTAACTATCAGTTTTTTATCGGTCCTGAAGGTATCGGAAGAGATGGTTATGATATACACACCCG
>QFQM01000223.1 GCA_003243255.1 Flavobacterium psychrophilum
CCAATTGCTGCAATGCCGCGCCGTACTCTGGAAGAATCCAGACCTCCTTTTTCACCAGCCCCTGTTCGCGCAGCCGTTGCCGGTGCAGGCGCTGGTAATGGGCTGATGTCTTTTGTTCCATGCGGATACCATAGCGACCATTACATGTGATGTCTACATGTAATGGCGATCAATTTGTAAACGGATATGTAAACCGAGTGGCGCAATGGCCGGCTTTGCGCAGGCCATGGCCCGGCCTTTGCGCTCTGGTAAATCGCCATAAAGAATTCATTTTTTCTACCGAAAACCATTTATCAACAAATTTTCCTATCAACCACAGGAGCGCCCAGGCGCGGACTGCGGCGGCGGCGGTGCAGGGCTGCGAAGGCACTGCACAATGGCCGCTGTCGCAGGCAGATCCGGCCCTTGGCTGCCCGGCGCACGCTACGGAAACCTCTGCATGCCCGCCTTCAGGCTCTCACTTCGCACGGCAGTCACAGCCCCCTTCATAGCGGTGTTCGTGGTCACGGCCGGGCTATTGGCGGCATGGCAGCAGCGCCAGGTGGACCAACTCATCAACCGCGAAAGCCTGCGGCTGCTGGACTCCCTGTCCACCACCACGCGCCACCAATTGGCCGATTACCTGGAGACCCCGCTGCGCGTGCAGCAGGCCCTGGCCGAGACCGTGGCCCGGCAGGCGCTCTACACCCCCGGCGACCTGCGCCCCATCTATGGCTATCTGACACGCTCATTCACCGAGCTGTATGCCCAGCACCACCAGATCAGCCTGTTGAGCTTTGGCGGCGTACAAGGTGAATACACGGGCGTGCGGCTGGAGCCCGATGGCCGCTACCGCCTGATTCTCCAGGACCGCAGCACCCAGGGCGCCCTGCAGATCTTCGAGGGGCTGGAGCCCGGCCCGCCCATGTCCAGCCTTGCCGGCTACGACCCCCGCGTGCGCCCCTGGTACCAGCCTGCCATCCACAAAGACGGCCCGCACTGGTCGCCCATCTACACGGTGACTGGCGACCGCGGCGATACCACGATTTCCGCATCCACGTCCGTGCGGGTGTCCGGCCAACTGGCCGGCGTGGTGGCCGCCGATGTGCGGCTGAGCAGCATGAACCGCTTTCTGCGCGACGAGCCCTTGCGTGGCAACGGCCATATCGCCGTGGTCGATGCACAGGGCTACATGGTGGCGCACTCGTCCGAGCTGTCGGTGCTGAAACGGCGCGAAGGCCCCTATGACCCACCCGTGCGCCTGCGGCTGTCCGAAAGTCCCGATCTTGCGCTGCGCAGCCTGGCCGCCCTGCTGCCTGCGCATCTGAGCGCGGATTCATCGGCGCCAGCGGGTCCCGAGAAAACCATCAACCTGAGCTTCAAGGAACAGGGGCAGATCTACCACGGCCAGGTCACCGCATTCCACGATGCACGCGGCATCGACTGGCGGATCCTGGTGCTGCAGCCCGAATCCGATCTGGTCAGCAGCATGCGGGCGGACAGCCGCCATGCGCTGGTCCTCGCTTTCGGCCTGGCCTTGCTGGGACTGGGGCTGGGCGTGTGGTGCCTGCGCCGGGCGCTGCGCCCCCTGGCGGTGACGGCCGATGCGGCCAACCGCCTGGCCAAGGGCGACTGGAGCGCGGTAGGGGCGCTGCCGGATACGTCCCTGGTCGAGACATCGTCCCTGGTCTCGGCCTTCCACAACATGGCGCAGCGGCTGCAGGAATCGTTCGAGCACATGCGCACCCTGCTGCAGTACGACAGCCTGACGCAGCTGCTCACGCGCGCCGGCCTGATCGAGCAGGCCGATGCGGCGGCAGCCGCCAACACGCCCTGCCCTGCCGCGCTGTGCCTGCTGGAGCTGCAGAATTTCCGCAGCGTCCGCGACGATGTGGGCCACGGCACGGGCGAGCAGTTGCTGCGGGCCGTGGCCGAGCGGCTGCGCAACCACCATCTGCAGTTTCCTGCCCTGCTGGCGCGCACGGCCAGCAACGAGTTCGCCATGCTGTGGCTGCATGACTGCACGCCGCAGCAGATGCAGGACAAATGCCGCCATCTGCTGGAAATCTTCGACCAGCCATTTTCCGTGGGCAAGGATGACATCGTGCTGCGCGCCTGCGCGGGCGCCGTCAGCGGCGAGCTGCAGCCGGGCGTGCTGCCCGAGTGGCTGCGCAACGCCAGCATTGCGCTGGGTGAGGCGCAGCGCGGCTCGCACCCCTTCCTGCTGTTCGAGCCCAGCCTGGCGCAGAAAATGCTGGGCCGCACGCAGCTGGCCATGGAGCTGCGCCAGGCGGTGGAGCGCAACGAGCTGCGCGTGTTCTACCAGCCCGTGGTGGACCTGGCCACGGGCAGCATGGTCGGCGCCGAGGCCCTGGTGCGCTGGAGCAGCCCGACGCGCGGCATGGTGCCGCCCGGCGTCTTCATTCCGGTGGCCGAGGAGTCGGACCTGATCCTGAGCGTGGGCGAATGGGTGCTGCGCACGGCGGCGCACGACATCGCCTCCCACCTGCCCCGGCTGCCCGCCGACTTCGAGCTGCACGTCAACATGTCGGCACGCGAGCTCATCCAGTCCGACTTCGCCTCCACGCTGGAGCAGGCACTGGCCACCAGCGGCCTGCCCGCCCGGTTGCTGACCCTGGAGCTGACGGAGTCCATGCTGCTGGACGACAGCGACGCCACGCTGCAGCGCATTGCCGCCATCCGCGCGCTGGGCGTGAAGATCGCCATTGACGACTTCGGCACCGGCTACTCCTCCCTGGCCTATCTCAGCCGCCTGCGCTTTGACTGCATCAAGATCGACCAGAGCTTCGTCGGCCAGTTGCCGGAGTCCGAATCCGACAAGTCCATCGTGACCGCCGTGCTGCGCATCGCCCAGGGCTTCGGCGTCAAGGTCGTGGCCGAAGGCGTGGAGGAGCAGGCCCAGGCCAGGCTGCTGCATGCCCTGGGCTGCGAGCATGCACAGGGCTATCTGTTCGAGCGGCCGGTGCCGCTGGCGCAGATGCTGGAGTACCGCGCTCCCTGGCATGAGTGAGCCACCAGTGGGCCACCAGGGAGTCGCTGGTGAGCCGCTGCTGCCTTGTGGTGCCCTGCCTGTCGGCTTTGGCTGACGTGTGCCGCTTGCATGATCCGGTGCACATGCGGGTGCAATCCACGAAACAATCGGCGCCTGTTCCAGCCGCCCGCCTTCCATGACGCCCACCTATTCCGAGAGCCAGCCGCCCCCGCCCCGTCTGGACCCCGCCGGCCCCATCCACCTGATCGTGCCGCTGCGCCCAGGCGCCGACCTGGAACAGCTGCGCGCCCGCCTCACCAGCGTGCCTGCGCTGCAGCAGCGCAGCGTTCAGTGGCATGTGCCTGGCGCACGCGCCGACATCGTGCACCTGGCCGCCCGCGCCGTGGACAGGGCCAGCCAGGATGGCGGCCTGGTCGTGGCCGCCGGCGGTGACGGCACCATCAATGCGGTGGCCGCCGCAGCCTGGGCACGGGGCGTGCCCATGGGCGTGGTTCCGCTGGGCACCTTCAACTACTTCGCCCGCGAGCAGGCGCTGTCGCTGGACCCCGCCCAGGCCGTGCAGGACATTCTTCAGGCATTGCAGGCCGGCCAGATGCGGCCCGTGAACGTGGGCCTGGTCAACGAACGCCTGTTTCTGGTGAACGCCAGCCTGGGCCTGTACCCGCGCCTGCTGGACGAACGCGAACGCGCGTCCACACGTTTTGGCCGCACGCGGCTGGTGGCCATTGCGGCCTCGATCTGGAGCATTCTTCGCGGTGGCAGCGCACGCCGCTGGCGCATCGCCCTGCGCGCCGACCGCCAGGCGCCGCTGCAGCAGCAGGAGCACCTGGCCAGCACACTGTTCGTGGGCAACAACCCGATGCAACTGGAGCGCGTGGGCATTGCCGAAGCCCGCGCCGTGGCCGACGGCCAGCACCTGGCCGCCGTGCTGCTGCTGCCGCAGGCCAGCGAGGCCCCGGCGCGCGTGGTCTGGAATGCCGTCTTGGGAAGGCTGGCGCAGGACGATGCCGTGGCCAGCCTGGCCTGCACCGAGCTGGTGGCAGAGCCCGCAGGCCGGCGCCCGCGGCGCCTGAAGGTGGCCTTTGATGGCGAGCGCGAATGGATGGCGCCGCCCATTCGTTTTCGCCTGGGCGAGAAGCCGCTGTGGCTGATCGTGCCGGGTGAGGCCGCTCCCTCCTCCTGATCAGCAAGGGACAAGGAACGCCCATGGCTTTGCTCATGCATATGTCGGACCTGCATTTCGGCGCCCACGATCCGGCCGTGTGCGCCGCCGCGGCAAGACTGGCCGCACGGCTGCCCGTGGCGCTGCTGGTGGTCTCCGGCGACCTGACCCAGCGTGCCACTGCCGCACAGTTTGCCCAGGCGCGCGAGTTTCTCGATGCCCTTCCCGTACCGCGCCGCCTGGTCGTGCCGGGCAACCACGATCTGCCGTTGCTTGCCTGGTGGGAGCGGCTGGGCGGCCATGCCCATGATCGCTACGCCCGCTGGATCAGTGCCGAACTGCAGCCCTGGTGCGCAGAGCAGGGCTTTTGCGTGATTGGCGTAGACACCACGCGCTGGTGGCGCCACCAGCGCGGCAGCCTGTCGGCCAGCCAGATCCGGCAGGTGGCCCAAAGGCTGGCGCAGGCCAGCCCCGGCGACTGGCGCATTGTGGTCAGCCACCACCCGCTGGCAGCCGCCCATGCGCAGGACCGCAGCCACCGCCCGCACCGCGCGGCAACGGCCCTGGCGGCCTGGCGCGACGCAGGAGCGCAGTTGGTGCTGTCAGGCCATGGACATGACCCCGGCCTGGTCCAGCCGCTGCCGGGGCTGTGGGCGGCGCAGGCGGGCACTGCGGTATCGCTGCGGCTGCGCGCGCATGCGCCCAACAGCCTGTTCACGCTGGAGCAGCAGGAGGACTCGGCTGGACAGGGCCGGGCCTTGCGCCGTGAGCTCACGCGCTGGGACTATTCACGGCAGGCGGATGAATTCCTGCCCGTGCAAAAGCATGTTCTGGACCCGCCGCAGGCCTCCACCCGCTGAACGCGCGCAAGCCTTGTTCTGGCGTTCTTCTTTGTATTGCACAATCCATAGCCTCGGCCTCCATGCAGGCGGCGGCAGAAAAGTTTGCATGCTGTCCTACGCGATGGCCGTCCGAGGGTGTGGATGATCAGCCCTCGTCAATGCTGCCTTTTTGATAGCAGCATGATGCACCGCAACAAAGAGATATGCGAATCCTGTACGTTGAAGACAATGCCGACCTGCGCGAAACCATTGGCCTGCTGATGGAGAGCGAATCACGCTTCGTGACCAGTTGCGCCACCGCCGAGCAGGCCCTGGAACTGGATGCGGCCCAGCCTTTCGACGTGGTGGTTTCCGATGTCAGCCTGCCCGGCCTGTCAGGCACCGACCTGGCGCGGCAGCTGCTGGAGGCCGATGCGCAGCGCTGGATCATCCTGTGCTCCGGCTACGACCTGGGCCCCTACCCCACGGCCTGGGGCCCCCATGTGCGGACCCTGCTCAAGCCCTTCGAGATCGAGGACCTGGAAACGCTGCTGGACTCCATCCAGGAAGCGCTCGGCAACCCCGCCCACTGAAGCGTTCGCGCTTTCGCGCCCCCCGGCTCCCGCCGTCACAGCACGGCCTTGGAGCCTCCCACCGCCGCCTCGCGCGGCAATTCCACCCTGAAGCTGGTCACTCCGTCGGCGGAGCGCACATCGATGCGCCCGCCGTGCGAACGCACGATCTGGTGCGCAATGAACAGCCCCAGGCCCAGTCCCTGGTGCTGGCCGGGCCGGCGTTCACCACCGCGAAACGGGTTGAACAGTGTGGGCAGCAGTTCCGCGGGAATGGTGCCGCCGTTGCGCACCGTGATGGACACGCGATCGTCCTGGCGGCCATCGGCCGTCACCTGCACCGGCTGCGCGGGATCTCCGTGGTGCATGGCATTGCCCAGCAGGTTGGTCAGCACCTGGCACAGGCGTTCGCCATCCCAGATGCCTTCCAGATTGCCCAGCATCTCGCTTTCCAGGCGCCGCTCCGGGAAGCCCGTCTCCACCTCCTGCAGCGTGCGCTGCAGCAGCATCTGCAGGCTGGTCGGCTGGGGTGACAGCGGCAGGCCTTCTGCCTGGCGGATGCGGGTCACGTCCAGCAAATCCTCGATCATGCGCGACATGCGCTGGCTGCTGCTGAGCATGCGCTCGGCCATGTTGGCCACCTTGCCGGGATCGGGCTGGCGCGTGAGCACGGTGGCCGCCGCCTTGATGGACTGCAGCGGCGTGCGCAGGTCGTGGCTGAGCACGGCCGTTGATGCGCAGCGCCTCGGTGCGTTCCTGCAGCTGCTGGGCCAGCGCCTGCTTGCGCTGGTGCAGTTCGAAGAACACGTTGGCCTTGGTGGTCAGCATGTGCGGGTCGATGGGCTTGTACAGAAAGTCCACGGCGCCGCTTTCATAGCCGCGGAATTGCCAGTTGTGCTCGCGCGAGCCGGCCGTCATGAAGATGAGCGGGATGTGGCGCGTGCGCTCGCTGCCGCGTATCAGCTCGGCCAGCTCGAAGCCGTTCATCTCGGGCATCTGCACGTCCAGCAGGGCCAGCGCCACATCGCCATGGTCGAGCAAAAGCTCCAGCGCCTCGGGGCCGGAATGCGCCTTGAGGAACTCGATGCCGTCGCGCTGCAGCAGCGCTTCGATGGCGATCAGATTCTCGGCAATGTCATCGACGATCAGGCATTTGACGCGATCTGTTTGGGACATGGATTCTCTCTCGGTATTTTGTCTGGTGGGAGCGCGCTGAATGGACATTCAAAGCCTCCCCTGGCCGTGCAGCGATGCGATGAACGCGGCAATGCCCTGCGGCGCCAGCACCTGGGCCTGTGGCACGCGGGCCAGGGCCGCCCGCGGCATGGTCTGCATTGCGGCACTGTCTGGCGACTGCACCACGGCCAGGCCGCCGGCCGCGTGCACGCTGGCCATGCCCTGGGCGCCATCCTCGTTGGCGCCGGACAGCAGCACGGCCAGCAGGCGCTCGCCATAGCAGTCGGCAGCCGACTCGAACAGCACATCGATCGAGGGCCGCGAAAAATGCCAGGGCGCATCCAGCGACAGCGCCAGCCTGGGACCGCTGTCCACCAGCAGGTTGTAGTCGGCCGGCGCAAAGTACAGGCAG
>QFQM01000224.1 GCA_003243255.1 Flavobacterium psychrophilum
GTTCCCTCTACCAATAATGTATCTTCGCCATCTATACGAAGCGAAAAGCTTCTGTACGAATAAATGATTATTTCTACATTATCTCCATAAACCCAATTAGGAATCATTTCACGGGTCTTCCATAGTCCTATGAAATCGCTATTTTCAAGATTTGACATATATTAAATTTTTACTGTTACGATGCTGCTTGGACTAAAGCTTAAATTATCCAACGATTCTTCATGATTGAAAAATAGGACAATATTTTTTGCTCCAGGAATTTTTGAAGAAGTATATATCATCCCATCTAAATTCAATTTGTCGTTAAATTTTATATACTCCGTTATAATCTGCGTAGGAATATATTCTATAATGGAATCTGAAGAATCTACTGGTCTACTAATATCTTCAATAAACTGTTTCAAAAAAAATATTGTTTCTCGTTCCTCATTTAAAATTTCGTCAAAAATGCTCGGTACCTCCGGTAATTTAGTGAAATCTACCAATCTCAGAACCTTCTTGTTTTTAAAAATTGCTGTCGAAAAATATGGCATTTTTGTTGAAGTCTTATCTACAACTTCAGCAATTGTCAAATCTTTATCCTTACTACAATAAACATAGAGATACCTGAGGGGTTCATTCGTCCATAAGCTTTTGCTAAGTAATGCGGTGCGGATGATATATGTGAGGCTTCAACAACATCATCAATTTTAGAGTGTTGCCGAGTTCTGTAAAGCACAGTATTTGACGGTAATTCAGAAATCATATTAAATTTTTAATCGATTTCTGAACTTTCTGAAGAATGTAAAAAGGATCAATATATTCATGACCTTTAAAAACGTCCTTAAAATAAAACACAAACCTTGCTCTATACTTGACTGTATCTTTAAATCTAGTCCACAGACTATCTAAATGATCCGATTCTGAAACATATTCGTCTTTACGACAGTAAAGTGAATCATTCTTTAAATAATTATAAATATCTTCAAAAAGGGTTTCATTATTAATATCCAGGTACAAGCGATCATGCCATAAATCATAAAAATCAAAAGTATCTCCGTCATATCCGGGACTCCCTCTTTATTATAATATCTCGAATCACCAGGGTCTTCATAGAGATAATTAATGCCGGAAATAACTATTTTTAGGATTTCAGAAAGTGGTACTACATTTTTTTTCTTCCTACAATAGTCGCACTTCCCGTTTTTTGCTAATCTGCTTATTTCAGATTTAATGTATTTATCATCTATGTGATTCGCACAAACATACTCTGTTGTTTCAAAATCATACAATGTGATATCAAAATTATCTCCAGGTTTTGGCTTTCTCTTCATCCATAAACTTTTTTAATTGTCCTTTAGAAATGATTGTCAATTATATTACCAATAAATTGATTCGTCGACACCTTCCTCATCCCTTTTGAAATTGTGCTTAGGAAAATACGCCATTTTATGGTACGCCATTGGTTCAACCGATTTTGAATACACCCTACAAAGGTCCTGTAAATCTAATTCAATAGAAAGTGTAGAAATTTCTGAATTAATTATATTAGAATAGTAAGTATGCTTCTTACTCCCAAAACTTCCAATGAAATCTTTATTATATTCCTTGGTGTCAAAATAGTCGATAAGAGAAGCTTCTGCAATTTGTGTAGTTAAAAGGTTGTTTGCATTTAAAATTTCTAATTTATTTCGCAAATCCGATTTCATTTCATCTTCTGTAGTATAAGCTTTAAAGCTCTGTGGAAAAGCTATTAAATCAATCTTTTTAACAAATGAGCATAAAATTATATATACCTCTTTGTCAAAGTGCTTTTGCGTACAGGAATATAATATCCTTTGCATCTTGCTATGGCTACTTAATCTTTTTACTGGCGAAATCTTTTTATCCATTTTATGAGACTTACCTATATAAACCAATTCTAAATCATTGAATTTAAAATCACAATCGTGCATTGAATCTCTCAACGTGTAAAAAGATTTACCGTGCGCTTTATTTTTTTTTAATAGCTCTTTAAATTTATCTTCTGCAAAGTACCCGATATCATCCTTGATAAGGAACCTTGAAAATGGCTCCTCGGATTCAATAATTAAGTTCCCCATGACTTCTCTATTGAGGGGTAATGTACCAAATGTTTCTGTAAAGCTATATTTGTTTTGAATACGAAATTTAAGTTTTATAGCTCCTTCGAGCAACTCATAATACATGGGATCAATAACTACTCTTGGTCGTATACCTACCAAATAAATGTTGCAAGGTTCATCTTCAGAAAAATGTTCTCTATAGTTTACAAAACTAAACTCGTCCTCTTGAGCCTCCCAATAATTTTTTAGATATATTCTATAATGCAACATTTTTTCAATTTTTAATATTTAGATGGTAAATCAATTATAAGATTCAAATTTCTCTATTCTATATATCTGACTTAACCAACTAATGAGTACAATATGCTTATAATTCGTCTATTTTTATCGCGAAGATATTTCCCTCCGGGATTCCAAGAGTCTTTAAAATATTAATTGGTTTATCTTTCTCTTCGAAATAGGAAACCTTCCATATACTCTGCGAATCAACACTATCCACTATTCTTTCAAAATACACAATATCTACATCTGATAAAGAATGACCTAATATAATTATTTCATTTATATCATGGAGTTTATGAAAGTAATCCTGGTAATGTTCTATAATTGACCCCGTATCTTTATATGTGGTCTTAAAGTAATCATCCAAAATAAGATTACCCTCCATAACACGCACATCGTTTCCTTCTAAATCTTCCTTGCCATCTAAATAACTAAAGGATTCTTCACTTGTTAATTCACGGCTATGTCCCAAAATAATGCTCGAATCTGCATCTATAGCCTCGTTATGGATATATAATATATTATCGTTTGGAATTTGATAATTCTGCTGCAATGTACGGGTGTAATTAAAAACAAAATATTTACAATCCTTCGGTAGCGCAATCTTTACCTCATTTGGAATTTCCAATTGTAGTACCCAATCCAAAAAGGCATTACGTAAATCCACCGTTACAATATTAATAGCTCTTTGAAGTTCATATTGATAATCATATTGACCGGAATCACTCCAGTCTTCAGCTCCATAGTCAGCTAAAAACTTTGCTGCATCCTCTACAATTTTCTCTGTATCGATTTCAGCTAGGGTTGCTTCAAAATCCGACCATAATTCATCTTGAATAAAATACTCTTGTAAAGCATCATAAAGATTCCGATTTGTGCTTCTGACATACTGCTCGAAATCTGAATATCTGGATCTCACTCCATGGAAAATATCAAATCCATTTCCTATTATATACAACTGTTGCCCCATGAATTTTCTTTAAATAATTCACTACTTAATATTTACTTTCGCTGTAGCTTTCTTGTGGGATCCAACAAAAATGCAGCCTGGATTTGCGCCAGGACTTCCCATTTAGGAATGGGCGTGCTATCTAATTACACCACTATTGCATTTTGAATACCCTAATGGCAGCTTTAATTCAAACTGCCAGACACCTCGACCTCCCCTAGAAGTACTTTATTTTAGTGGAGAGTTAGGGAGTTGCATCTTTAAATGGCTGCTTTTGGGCACCTTTCATTATTTTACCGGTTTCAGGATTAGTCCTTTCAAAATTTTCATTTCTCCATTCAATATTTTCAGCATTTATATTCTGAATATACTCTTGACCATAAATGTACAATTTTTCCTTAATTACGCTACCAAAAAGTATTGCATTTCCTCTCCTGTATAATCCAACGATTTGGGGTCGGCCACCTGAATATCTATCTTTAATATTTGTCAATGTTTTAACGAAGCATTGGTACACACCCCTGCTTGTACCATACTCGTTGTGGTTTCTATTTTCATACTGCCTGTAATTCGTATCAAATTCTTCTGAACCTGAACCGCCGCTATACACTTTGGTAGACAAAATTGGTAAATCAATTTCTTCAAAATCAAAAGCATTTGTCTTGTAATTATGAGTATACTTGAACAAATAAAAGTCTTGACTTATTCTCGTACCGTAGATGATTGTAAAGTTTTGGTTGAATGCTATCGGAGGATAATACTTAATTGCTTCCGTAATGAAATTTGCTACCTTGTTTGATTTGCTAAAACTTGTTTCAAGTTCTGAGTAGAATAATCCATTATCAATTTGTGTTATCAATTGATTTATCAGATTGGATGGAAATAAAACATCTCCACAAAACCCAAAGATATCAGGCGAGTTTAGGCATCTGAATACCTTTACCCCGTAGTCATACTTAGAATGGTTCCCCCAACTGTACCTACTATCTGAAGCAATATACAGGGATGCAACCTTTCCAAGCGAATTTTTCTTATCTACTCCAATCCAAGATACTATTAATGTCATTTTCTTTAATTTATAAGTACTTTATTTCTATCAACGACCTTTAAGATTAAATTTAGGAATAAGTAAATATTCCGTTACCTAAGTGGTTATTTTCGAAATGCTCAATTATGACCTTTAATTCCTTTTTATTTTGTTGTAAGAATTCACTAAAAGCAAATTAATATTAAAAAGAATATAATATTATAAAAAGGTCCGAAAATCTCAATTTTGGCCGAAAAAAGCGCAAAACCGTTGCTCTCAAAAAATTTTTAGCGCAAAAAAATCCCTGCTGTCTAATGCAGGGAGTTTATAATTTAAATTTTGGCCGAGGTTATTCTTCAGGATCGTTTTCAGCGCTTTTTAAAAGCTTTAATCGCCTTAGATAGCGGTTATAGATTGGCTTAAGGTTCAGCCGATCTTTGGTCTTTAACCATTCAAAGACATCCATTGCCTCATGCCCGTAAACCTTTTTGAACTCGCCCCAGACTTTTATCGCAACACTTCGGGAAACGCCACGTGAGATAAGCAGCTTCACCGCATGCTCTGTTGAACCCAGTTCAAGCATGGTCGGAAGGCCAAGCGAGAACTTGTACTTTTCTTTCTGCTCATCGCTCATCAGTGGCTCCAGGATATCGTTGGCGAGCTTAAGATATTTTACTAGCACATACGATACAAGTGTACTATTGATTTTTATCACCTCATTGATCCGGAAATTTATGTCTTTTTCGTCCTCAGGATTGATTTTTTTCTTTGGGTTGCTGTGTTCGCTATAGAAATTAATATCATTCTGTATAAGCTCGTGAAGTGATGAGCTATTGAGCCAGCGCAGGCCGTAAAAACATACCTGACGTATTGACGCTGAGATATTATGCTTGAAATAGGCCTCCTTGGAAATTTGGAAAATAGCATCAAGCCGCTCCATTACGCTAACAAGCTGCCAGTAGAAACTGGTATTGTCGAATGTATAATTGTCTTTCTCTTCTTTTGTAATTCTGCTGTAAAAATTAGGATTGTGATTGATAGCCCATTGTGAGATGCCCTCTTCCCTGATTTTAAGGTAAAGTTGGTTTTGCAAAATAGGGTCCACAGAAGGGTTAAGCTTTGAGACTTCCTGGGGGATTTCCACATCCTCCAGAAGTGATCGTAACTTACCGGTAATTTGCTGCACATGGCTATCCGCAACATTTTTCTTGGAAAGGTAATCATTCAGGGACTCTTCACCCTGCAGGTATTTATGGCGAAGCAGTATAGAAGTATTCTTATGCTTCGCTTCGGCAATTTCTTCAACAGATCTATCGAGCTGCGATACGAGCTCTCCAACAGCATCAAGTGATTTTTCTGTAACGGACTTAACCTCCTTAGAGTAAACTTTATCATAGTATTCCTCAGCCCAGGTATCATTGATGCTTCGCTCCACGCAGTAAATGGTACCATAAAGGCAGTCCCTGATCCTTCCGGCCCTTCCGATAAGGTTACCAAATTCAAAAGCAGAAAGTCGGTCATTCATCTTCTTCGGTGCCACAATAAAAAGGTTGTTTGCCGGTAGGTTGACCCCTTCCAGTAAGGTGGAGGTACAAAACAGGTTTACGATCCGTCCCTCCAAGAAGCCGTCTTCGATCTCTTTACGCACAATATCCGGGAGCTTGCTGTGATGGAAAGCCGATTTTTTCTCCAAACATGGTATGAGATGGTATTTGGGATGAATTTCCTCCTTAAGAAAATCAATCAGTTCTTTAGTCTGAGTTTCCCCCGGTAGTCCGTTAAACTCCTGGGCAGTGCCGTTGACATATTCCAGCGCCCACGTCTCTACGTAATCCGTCCTTGGGGAATAGATTATATTTTGCTCATTGGTCGAAAAGTAATCTATGATTGGGGCAAGGCCTCTGGCATAACTGCTGTTGATCATTTTAGAGATATTGGTCTCTGTCTCCAGTTCAAAGCTTTGTTCACGCCCAAGCTGGCTTTTTAAGGTGACCTTGAGTTTGTTTCCTTCGGCCGGCCTTACGATGGTCTTTATCTGAAAAACAGGGGACACACCGGTCTCGACGGCGACAGCCCCAACATCGAAAATCTTGGAGAAAAGGGTCGAGGCATCATCAATGTTAGGCCCGGCAATAATGAATTGTGCCTGAGAAAACAACATAAATAATTCTTTCAGGACATATTCGAGAAGCGACCCCCTGCCCTCTTCATCTTCAATGTTTTGAATCTCATCAATAAAAATCAGGTTAAGGCCAAATTCGCCCTTGGATGCTTCCTTGATCAATCTCAGGCAGCGCTCTGCTGTGAGCACATAAATTTCCTTTTGCTTGGCTTCACCCTTCTCATCGTCTATAAACGCGGTCTTTACATCGACCTCCTTCAGGTTGACTTCTTTTCTGAACTCTTCACTGACCTGGTTGATCAAAGCCTTTGAAGGGACAATGTATAAGATGCGGAATGCGTCATGCTCCAGAAGCAATCTGTTCACGTATTTTTTAAGGATAAAGGATTTACCCGCTGAAGTCGGCGCCGAGATCGCTACCCGCCCGCCAAGATTCAATGTATTCCATAATCCCTTTTGAAACTTGGAGGTTACGATATGCTCATTGTTTGAAGTCACCAGCTTGTCGTTCCATTCATTCGCCAGCTCATAGGTGAGTAAAGCATCAAAAGAAAAAAACGTATCATCATAACGGCCGTTTCCTACCCCCTTAAAAAGACGTGTGGCCGTGAGATTACCTACCCGGGAGCATAGTAGGTAACAAGCCCTGGTAATATCGGCATCTTCTGAATTTTGAAGGTAAGT
>QFQM01000225.1 GCA_003243255.1 Flavobacterium psychrophilum
CAATCGCTACCCGGCTTTGACAAGGATAAATTCATTGCCCTTATTAACTCCGATGGTTTTGAGCATAAAGAACTCAAGGCAAGGATGCGCCATACGGCTGTAGTCCTTCACGAATTTATGCCAAAGGATTTCAGCAAGGCCGTTGTTGCGTTAGAGACAATTATTGAGAATATGAGAAAGGCGCATTTCGGACAGGATAGCCTTGCCTGTATGTTCCTGCCGGATTATGTGGAAGTATACGGTCTAGATCATTATGATGATGCCATCCGTGCACTCGAATATGTTACCCAGTTTACGAGCTGCGAATTTGCCGTTCGCCCGTTCCTTATAAAATATGAGAAGCAGATGCTGGCACAAATGACCGTATGGTCCAAGCACCACAATCATCATGTGCGTCGGTTTGCCAGCGAGGGCTCAAGACCAAGATTACCCTGGGCTATGGCTATTCCGGCACTAAAAAAAGATCCTACTCCCGTATTACCATTACTGGAAAACCTAAAGAACGACCCATCAGAATATGTACGCCGCAGCGTAGCCAATAATATTAATGACATTGCCAAAGATCATCCGGATATCGTTTTAAACATTGCTAAAAAATGGAAAGGCAATAGCAAAGAGACCGATGCTATTGTAAAACATGGAGCACGAACCCTTTTAAAGCAGGGACATCCTGAAATATTGAATGTATACGGATTGGATGCTACCCATATCGACTTTTCTGGCTTTGAGATACTCACCCCAAAAGTAAATATGGGCGATAGCGTAGAATTTACTTTTGCTATTGAAAACAAGGATAACCGGCCACAAACCGTACGCCTTGAATATGGCATGTACTACCGTAAAGCCAAAGGCCAGCTGGCTAAAAAAGTCTTTAAGATAAGCGAGAAGGTATACCAACCGGGCGAAAAAGCTGCAATAGTGCGTAAACAATCCTTTAAAGCAATAACTACAAGGGTATTCTATCCCGGAGAACATCAGCTAACCATCATCATTAACGGAGAAGAAAAACAGCCAATACTCAGCTTTGAACTTGTTTAAGGTTTCGCGTTCGGAGTTTTGGGTTTAGCGCTCTGCGATTTGGAATTTGTTGTTTGGGTTTTGGTACTTGTTTTTTTCGCCTTGGAATTTGAAGTTTGGGATTTGCTTTTTGGCTCCTGCCTTTTGCCTTTTCCACTTTTTAATTCATGGTGCAATTGTGCCTCACCAATAGAATGCGACTGCCTTATGGTTTTTTCTTTCTCTGCCAGAGCCGCCAGTTTACGGTAATATTTTTCGAGTATTTCGAGTTCCTCCTCACTTATGTCTTCGATGTCTACAATACGGTTAGAAGCCATTTCGTGTGACGCAAGCAGTTCATTAAGCTTTATCTGTATTGCCAGAGAGTCTTTGTTTTGGGTTTTCTGAATAAGGAATACCATCAAAAAGGTAATGATGGTCGTACCTGTATTGATGACCAGTTGCCAGGTTTCACTGTAATCGAATATCGGCCCACATACCGCCCAAACCACCACAATAAGGAAAGCCCCCAGAAATACAGGTGTGCTTCCGGTAGCTTTAGTTACTTTCTCTGCAAATTTTTCAAACAGGTTTTTACCTTTTTTAGATTGCGGTGCCATAATGATTGATTTAGTTATAAGATTAAACCACTAAGAGCACTATGATTGCACAGAGAGCACATCTCGATAGCTATCGGGATAGCGGCCTTTGTGTACAGCTTTGTGAACCTTGTGGTAAAAAACTCAACTTAAAATTAGGCAATAAACAAATCGCTGTGTGATAAAATTATCTTAATGCTGAATGCCTTATTTCTTTTTGCGCTGGCTAAACGGATTATAAGAAAACCCTAAACTAAAATAGCCGGTTGCATTCTGGTTGACAGAGAATATATAATCATTGGTGTTTTCTCCCCTTTCGGTAACCCTGGAGTTGAAGAAATTGGAAAGTCCGGTTTTAAAAGTACCAATAAGGCCTTCGCCAAACCAATGCTCATAAGTAACCCCTGATCGCAATTCTATCTGACGGTAGTCGTACACTTTATCTGCCCCTGAAGGCGCATCAAAGTAAAAGCCATCGGTTGCCAGCTCCGTTCCCAAAGAAACCCGTCCGTTCTCACCTAAATTATGTTTCAGGAATACCCTTTGGGGCAGTATTATATCGAGCATCCATCCCGAATTGAACTTATGGTGGAGTGTAAAGGTAGGAGCAGCAGGAACGGGCGAAGCAGGATCTATCAAAACGATCAAACCAACCGTTATCCTTGTTTTTGCATTGGCTTTAAGTACGAATGTGCCCCCAACAAACCCCTTTAAGCGCTCAACATCACGCTCCGTTCCATCTGCTATAAAACTTGCATTGTATACAAAAGGCTTTTTAAACAGCGTAGTAAAACCGGTGAAACTAAGCACTGCCGAGAGGTAATGAAAATCATACTTTTTATCTAATACAGGTACAGCTATATTACTGCCGTCTTTAGTATGCTCCAGTTCGGCAAATTCATACTTATAATTTGCCGTTGCGGTAATGTTCCATTTCTTTTTCATGACAACCGGGATGTTTGCAAAAAAGTTCACTTTCCCCCTGTTTTTTATCCTTCCGTTTATGTTGTCTTCGCCCAGCAGTTCGCTGTCATAATCCTGAGGCAGGTACTGAATGTATTTTACATCCAGCACACGGGTAAAAGGAAATTTATCAGCGATTACAGCCTGTGCTTTTTGCTTTAGCGAATCGGCTTCCTGGGCGGTAACATTAAGGCATAGCAATGCCGATGAAAATAAAAACAGCTTTTTTTTCATGATTGGGTTTGATTTGATTGATGATTGAACTTCCTAGAGTTTGCCTGAGAGGTCTTTGCCTAAATACATCTCTAAAAATTCTTTGCGAAATACATCGCCAATGGGTATTTCAGTATTTTTTATAAAAATGGTATGATTGTCAAATGAATCAATATGGTTAATGTTTACTACGTATGACTTGCTAACCCTGGAAAACATTCCTGCACTGAGATGGCTATGGATAGTCTTCAGGTTCATAGCAGTAATGATCTTATTGTCTTCAATATAAATCACTACATAATCCTTAAGCCCTTCTATGTACAATATGTCCCTGAACATTATTTTATGGTAACGCCTTTCCGATTTTATCAGCATAAACTCGGCATCCATACTTTCCATCTGTGCATTCTGCCCGGACAGCAGGGCGTTATAGCCTATAGCCTTTTGCACCGCTTTTAGCAGCCTTTCTTTTTTTACGGGCTTAACAATATAATCTACCGCTTCTACCTCATAGCTTTGCAGGGCATACTGCGAGTAGGCGGTGGTAAAGATCACCAGCGTTTCACCCGAAATTGTAGCTGCAAAATCAAGTCCCGTTGTACCCGGCATTTGTATATCCAGAAAAATAAGATCTACCTTATTTTCTTCCATAAATGCCCTGGCTTTCTTGGCACTGTTAAAGCTGCCAATAACCGTCAGCCCGGCTATATCCTGTAACTGAAGCAGCATACCTTCACGCGCCAATGGCTCATCGTCTACTATAATACAATTCATACCGGTAGTATCAGGTTAACTTCATATTCTTCATTCTGGTCGTTTATCACTAATGTATAATTCGTACCATACAATAATTCCAGTCGCCTCTTTACATTGGCAAGCCCAAGCCCTCCATTAGCCGACTGCTCTATTGGCTCTGCCGGTTTAGAATTTACACATCTAAAATGAAGCTGATTAGCCATTATGGTAAAATCTGCCTTTACAAACGACGGATTATCTAAATCAACACTATGTTTTATTGCATTTTCTATAAACGTAATAAACATATTTGGCGGCAGTATAAGCCGCTGCACTATCTCAGCATCGGCAGTTGCGTTCTTCACCTCCAGGCTGAAGGTAAAATCATCACGCCTTATTTTTTCGAGTTCCATAAAATCATTCAGGAACTGTATTTCTGATACCAATTGAACCGATGCCGCATTATTCTCATACAGCTGATAGCGTAAAAAGTCGGATAGCTTCATTACTATAAGTGATGCCTTAACCGGATCTTTGGTAACAAGTACATTCACATTGTTGAGCATATTGAACAAAAAGTGCGGATTTATCTGGTTTTTCAGCTCTTTAAGTTCCATTTGCAATGAGCTCTTTTCCAGCTCTGCCATACGTGTAGTATCAGTTTTCCATTGCTGAAACAGCTTTATTGCCGTTGACGAAAAAACGGTTAGGGTAAGAATATTAGCCGCAGCCAGTATTTCCCTCCACACATTCATCTTTATAAGCTTAGGCAATATCCTGTGCGGATCAAAATAAGTAATATTAATTTGTCGCATTGCCGAAAATGTAAGTACTATAAGCCCCGTAAGGGTTAGTATGTAAGTAATGTATTTTCCTTTAAAAAGCTGATAAGGCACCAACACATACATATTAAAATATACCATTGCCAGAAAATAGGTCATCCACATTATACGAATGTACAGGTAATAATTACCTTCAAATTCTCCGGCTTCTCCGCTGTCAAGCAATGTTAGCACCAGGTACAGCCATATCATTAAATGGCGGTATATCCTGTATTTGGGTTCTACCAGAAAGTTTACAAACCCGTTATTATCGGTACAATATATATCCCTGAATTTCTGCATACTTTTTAAATCACTGCGAAATACGTTAAAAACAATGTTTTACAAAATCATTTTATACCAAACCCCGCATATTTTATACGAAAACGGTTTACTGATTTTTTTAAAGTATTGGGTTAAAAATGTTTGGTATAACAAAAATGCCGTTTGGTATAAAAATACGCATCCCAATATCATACAACGCTATTTTTGATAGAAACTTTTACACTATGGATGCCGAAACGATAGAAAAATGGATTAGTGCTATTGAAAGCAGCAACACTGCCGATGATAAAGAGATTGATAATCTTATCAGTTTATGGAAGTTTACAGCCTGCTATAGCGATGATGCCAAAATTACCGGCGATGGCCTGTTTAATGATGGCACAGGGAACAACATTAAAATATCTTTTACTGATGTTTTCCTGACTGATACTAATGTGCCCAACGTGCTTTCTTCTTTAGGCCTTAATATAGGCACTGCACTGCATGAACTTAAAGATTCTCATTATGTCTTACTGCACGAAGAGTCCAAAAACTACACTCCTGCACGTTTACTGGCCCTTGAAGAAGAAATAATCAATGCGATACAGGGTAAGATAATACCTTACCATTATGTAAAAAGAATAACCCGAGTTAACGGCAACACCGGCATTTATACTAATGCTGTGGTAAAAAAATGCAACAGGCAGGATATACTCTCAGCTATAACTAATTCCCCCGCTCCAAAAGATAATTCCGACTGGCTGGTTCTGATATTAGATAACCTCACGGCGCAATGCGACAGCTTTTATTTTGACATGAGCGTGCTATCGCAGCCTTTTGTAAGCAACTACGATAAAATAATGCTATTCGACTTTTATAAAAGCGAGATTATCGAACTTGTAACCGGCAAATGAGAAAAGCCCTTTAAGCATTACACTTAAAGGGCTTTTTTATTTCTCTATATTTAACTGACCTCACTCCCAAACACCTCTCTTTTAGAGAGGGAGGTAAACTCTTCAACCAACACGAGTGAAGCTACACCCTCTCCTTTGGAGAGGGCTGGGGTGAGGCTAAAATTCTACCAGAAGAAGATGTACAGTGCGGCAATAAGCGCCGTAATAACAATAGATCCAACAAGGAAACTATTAGACACCTTAAACATTTCTGTATCAATCTCAAGACCGTTAGTAGTAACACCTTTACGGTATTCTTTAAGGCTGATGTAAACCATACCCGTTACACAGATAAGGAATACGAAGCCCATCCTGTCGATGAACGGAATCTCGTAAATACCATCAGCATTTGCTACAGCAAAGCCCCAGTCGTATAACCATGAAAGATCTGTCATACCCGGAAGGAACTTAAAGATAACCGAGAAGATAAATCCGCCTATCATACCGAACAATGCAGCATTAGACGTGGTTTTTTTCCAGAAGAACCCAAGAATGAACATCGCAAAGATACCCGGGCTCAAAAAGCCTGTAAACTCCTGAATGAACTGGAAACCTCCTTTTTTATCGATACCCATAAACGGTGCTATAATAATCGCAATGATCATAGCAGCCACCACGGTAATCTTACCTACTTTAACCAGTTTCTCTTCGCTTGCATCTACATTCAGTTTTTGCTTGTAGATATCCAGTGTAAAGATTGTCGAGATACTGTTTGCTTTACCTGCAAGCGATGCTACGATTGCCGCTGTAAGCGCTGCAAATGAAAGCCCTTTAAGGCCTGATGGCAACAGGTTAAGCAGTACCGGATAAGCACGGTCAGGATTCAGTTCGCCTCCCTGAAGCATTTCCGTCTGAAAACCTCCCTGCTGGTACAATACATAAGCAGCAATACCCGGTAATACCACAATGATAGGCATAAGCAGTTTAAGGAACGAAGCGAATAATATACCGCCACGCGCAGTCTTAAGGTCTGCGCCAAGAGCACGCTGGGTGATGTACTGGTTACAACCCCAGTAGTTAAGGTTAATGATGATCATACCCCCTATCAGTACCGATAGCCCCGGAAGGTCGGCATAGTTAGGATTGGTTTTGTCAAATATCATATGGAAATGGTCTCCTGCCTGTGTAGTCATATGGTTAAAACCATCAATTACACCCGATCCGCCAAAATGCTCGGCAACAAGGTTAAGCGCAAGGTAAGTGGTAGCAAGTCCACCCAGTATCAGGAAGAATACCTGAATAACGTCGGTATACCCAATAACCTTCATACCGCCAAGGGTAATGAATATCGCGAATACCGCCAGGAATGCCATACACAGGTTCAGGTCAAAGCCCGAAATACTGCTTATAGCCAGTGCTCCTAAATATAATATTGAAGTAAGGTTAACTACCACATATAATAGCAACCAAAATACCGCCATGATCATCGCCACACGTCCGTTGTAACGTTGGTTCAGGAATTGCGGCATGG
>QFQM01000226.1 GCA_003243255.1 Flavobacterium psychrophilum
GTGCTTGTCGTATGCGTAGCCTGAAGCAGTCTGATCTGCGGATAATCAGCATTGCGAATTTCCTGTTCATAGTTATTTATCTTTCCCCAGCCATCTAATGGCATTTCCATATTACTTTGTCCTGAACATAACCATACTTCACCAATAAGTATATTTTTGAGTGTACGGGTATCACCATCATTAACAGTAATGGTATAAGGCCCTCCAAACACAGGTGTCTTAAGAGTTACTGACCAACGGCCTGTTGCATCAGCCTTAGCAGTATAGGCTTTATTGTCCCACGAAGAAGTTACTTTAACTGATGTACCAACAGCAGCAGTACCCCAGAAAGGCACATTCGATTTTTGCTGAAATACCATGTTATCTGAAAAAAAAGAGGGTAAAATGACTTTAGCCTGCAGGGAAACGAAATTCACAAAGAGGAAAAGAATAAGTAAAATGTTTTTAGAAATGGTTTTCATTATAGGTTTTGTTTCTTAGAATAGATAAAGTTCGAAATTACATATAAAATTTAAGTTAGCCGCAGGAGGTAATAAAATATTGTCACAATGACTATAAGCTAAAAGTGATAGTTTGTAAATTAGCTGTAGTGCAATAGTGTTTGTCCATATTTCGTGAGTTGATGGTATTCTGACGATATATCGCAATTAAATTACATCCATAAAAAGCATAGAATATAAAATCTATTATTTTTTACTAAACCAACACTAAAAATAAAACACTGACAAACAGATAAATAAATTACTTTTACACTAAACAAATAAGAAAAATTAACATTTTTTTGTGCTGTAAATTTTTTGGCTCCTCCTTTGCACATATCTTTATATGCTGTAATCAATATGTCAATTTTAAATTATGGGCTTAAGGTGAAAAGCAGTATTTTTTTATTAATAGTATTTGGGATGTTAAATGCACATGCACAGGTAAATGAAAATACATTTACGCAGTCATCTGCAGATAGTACAAGGGTTGACCCTGACACTTCTAAAGGGCAGTTTGGGATCAAGCAACTGATAATACCGGGAGTTCTTGTAGGTTATGGCTTTGCGGCTATGAACAGTAAGTCGCTTGATAATTTTGATAAAGATGTACGTGAAGATTTAAAAAATAATACACATACGGATATAGATCAGTTTACGCTGTATGCCCCGGCAGCCACAGTATATGCACTGAATGCCTTTGGTATAAAAGGAAAACATAATTTCAGGGATCGCACAGTTATTTTTGCAACCGCTACCCTATTGTCTAACCTGACAGTTAAGACACTAAAATCGGTCACCGAAGTTACCCGTCCTAACGGACTAGTACATAATTCGTTCCCATCCGGGCATACAACCGCAGCTTTTGTAGGAGCTGAGTTTTTATGGCAGGAGTATAAAGATGTTTCAGTTTGGTATGGTGTAGCCGGTTATACTGTTGCCACTGCAACAGGCATCATGAGACTTACTAATGACAGGCATTGGGTAAGTGACATCGTTGCAGGTGCAGGTGTAGGTATTTTGTGCACCAAAAGTGCTTATTGGCTTCAGCCACACATAAGTAAATTACTGTTTGGTAATGAAGAAAAAAAGAAAACTGCTGTGGTTTTGCCATTTTATAACGGTCAACAGGCAGGAGGAAGTTTTGTAATGCAATTATAGAAGTTCATGTAAAAAACCAACCATAACATCAACCATCATGAAAACAATTATTACCCTTATTTTTTTATGGTGTTTTGCGATAGCCTATCCGCAGCAAAATCCGGAAGTTAAAACCGTTTCACATACGTTTTATGCCATGGGTAATGGCGGAACAAATAAAGGTACAACCAAGGCACTTACTGCTTTGGGAGATATACTAAAAGATGCGGGTGAAAATAGTACAATATTATTCTTAGGCAATAACGCTTCCGCAAAAGGATTTGATCCTAACGACCCTATCTCCCGGGAAAATATTAATAACCAGATTAATATCCTGGAGACTTTCACCGGAAAAGTAGTATTCATTCCCAGAAAAGAAGATTGGAATGCCGGACTGCAAGGCCTAAAAGATCAGGAAAAATACATAGGTACTATTTTGAGAGGCGAAAGGGATTTCTACCCTTCAGGAGGTTGTGGTTTACAAAAGCTCAAGATAAACGCTGATACGGACCTGCTTGTACTTGATTCACAATGGGCCATTATGGACTGGAACGATATACCAAACCTTAATGATGACTGTACTATAAAAACCAAACTTGACTTTTATAACGAGATTGAGCATGAGATCGTTAAAAGTGAAGGCAAAACAGTAATCATTGCGCTGTACCATCCTATAGCATCTTATGGCAAATATGGCAACTCTTATTCTTTTGGTATAAATCCTCAGGATCTGGAGAATAAATATTATAAAGAACTTAGCGATAAGCTTTTTACCATTGCACAACGCTTTAAGAATATTGTTTTTGTATCGGGGCATGAAAACAACCTTCAGTATATTGTACAAAACGATATTCCCGTTATTATAAGCGGAGCAGCCAAAACAGCGTCTAAAGTTGGATCCGGCCCTGATAGCAAATTTAGTGCGGCTGAAACAGGATTTGCAAAGATTATTGCCTACACCGATGGATCGGTAGACGTTGCTTTCTTTGGCGAATCAAATAATTTTAGTTCGCCCCTATATCAATCCCAAATATTCGAAACGAGGCAGGAAAAGGTTTTCCCTGATTTTAATGAACAATCAACTCCTCAGTATGTTTATAAATCTATTTACACAGAAGAGGAACTGAAACATTCATCGATTTACAAAGCCTTGTGGGGTAAACATTATCGCACTGATTACACCACACCTGTAAAAATGAAAGCCGCCCTTCTTGACACATTGTATGGCGGACTGAAACCGGTTCGACGTGGCGGTGGCCATCAAACAAATTCTTTACGACTGGAAGACAATCAAGGCAGGGAATATACCATGCGTAATGCTAAAAAAAGTGCCTTGCGCTTCATACAGTATTTCCTGTTTAAAACGCAATATCTAAGCCCTGATGTATCGGATACTTATTTTATCGAGTTGCTTCAGGAATTTTGGACAACCGCTAATCCTTACGGAGCTCTAACCATTGCCGACCTGAGCGATGCAATAGCGGTATACCATGCCAATACTAAGCTTTATTACATTCCAAAACAGAGAGCCCTTGGTGAATATAATGAAGATTTTGGAGACGCAGTTTATTTTATTGAAGAACAGGCAAGAGACGGACATGGTGATTTTGCAGGTTTTGGAAACCATAATAAGATCATAGGAACCGAAGACCTTATCGAAAAGCTGGAAAGAAAAGACAAGGTTTCCATAAATGAGGCCTTGTATATCAGGACCAGGCTTTTTGATAATGTAATAGGTGATTTTGATCGTCATCATGACCAATGGCGCTGGGGCGAAAAAAAGCGGGACGATGGTACACTATACTACAGCCCTATTCCCCGTGACCGCGACCAGGCATATTCCAATTTTGACGGGTTTATTATAGGTATGCTCACTACCCTTAACCCTCCCCTGCGTTTTATGCAGCCCTATACCGAAAACTACAAATATCTGAGATGGTACAGCGATGCCGGTGATGATGTAGATCGTGTAATGCTAAAAAATGACACAGAAGAAGACTGGGCAAGGGAAGCCCGGTTTATAAAAGAAAATCTTACCGAAACTGTTGTTGATAATGCCTTTATAAATTTCCCGGAAGGAACCGATAAGGCAAAAGAAGCCGAAATAAAAAAAGCCTTACTTGGCCGTATTGATAAAATTGAAGAACAGGCCCGTGAATTGTACCGCTACATCAAATCGAGACTTATGATTACGGGCACAAGCAAAGACGACTGGTTTGTTATTACCCGAAAACCGGATGGCATAACCAACATTAAGGGATATCGCATACAGCAAGGCACGAAAGGTACATTATTTTGGGATGTAGAGTATGACAGTAAGATTACCAAAGAAATATGGCTATACGGGCTTGAGGATAAAGATATATTTGAAGTCGTTGGTAATGGTGACCATGAAATATGCATCAGGATAATTGGAGGACAGAATAATGATACCTACAAAATAGAAAACTGCAAAAACATTAAAGTATACGACCAAAAGTCGAAGCCTAATACTTTTGAAGGATCTGTTCGCAAAACATTAACTGACGAATATGATGTTAACACATATAATTACATGAAAGGCAAACGTGATGTAAGCCAGATAATGCCTATGCTCGGCTTTAACCCTGATGGTGGGCTTGGGATTGGTGCAGGTTACATGTATACAATCAATTCCCTTAGGCGCAATCCATTTACAGCCAAGCACAGCATTAACGCATTGTACTACACTTCAACGTCAGGACTTAATGTGAACTATTCAGGCGAATTCGCCGATGTATTCAACAGGGTAAATCTGGGTATTAAAACAGGTTTTACATCTCCTAACTTTACCTATAATTTCTTTGGTTTTGGCAATAATACTCCCGATGACAATGGTGCCGGTATGGATTTCAACAGGGTAAAAACAAGCACAATATATTTTGCCCCATCCCTTATCTATCGAGGTTACTATGGCAGTGAAATAAAATTCGGCCTTAAATATGAAAATGTTGACGTTGAGAAAACCGCAGGGCGATTTATAGATACCGCGCCTGTTAATCCTGAAACATTTAAAGGACAAAATTTTTATAGTGCCGAAGCCTCTTATAGCTATAGTAATTTTGACAATAGCGCCATGCCTAAAAAAGGAATTAGTTTTACCCTTACAGGAGGCTATACCTCAAACTTCAATGAAAATAAAAACTTTGGGTATATAATTCCTGAACTTAGGTTAACCACTAAAATTGACAAGCAGGGTATTTTTGTATATGCCACAAAATTAAAGGCCAAACATCTTTTTAACAATGAGTTCGAATTTTACCAGGCAGCCACAATAGGTGATGGCGACGGGTTGAGAGGATTCAGGCAACAGCGTTTTAGCGGAAGAACGGCATATTATCAAAATTCTGATTTGAGGATAAGTTTCGGCAGGCTTTCAAACGGGTTTATACCATTATCCTTTGGCGCATATGCAGGCTTTGACTACGGCCGCGTATGGGTAGACGACGACAATTCGCGCAAATGGCATACTTCTCAGGGCGGGGGATTATTCTTTAACCTGGCAGGATTCACTACGGCAAATATTGCCTACTTTAATTCGAAAGATGGCGGAAGGCTAAACATAGGTTTGATGCTTGCTTTTTAGAGTCCGAATAATGCTAATTTTATTTTTCTTGTCCTGGTTCAATGCAAAAATGCTTTTTACAATGCAACTTTGCATAGTAAAATGAAACATTATGAACAAGATAAACATCCTATATACAGGCAGGCATCCGGAAATACTGGAAACTGTTGTTCGGCTTATTAACCAGAATGAAAACTGGAAAGGTTATGGCGCTGCTGATAACGAGAAAGCTATCAACCTTTTTAAAACAATTAATTTTGCAATAGTATTGTTGGGTTGCGGCATTCCTGAAAATGAAGAAAAGCAACTAAGAGACGCTTTTTACAAAATAAACCCAAAATGCAGCATAGTACAGCATTATGGCGGCGGCAGTGGCCTCTTAAGCAATGAGATACATGCTGCTTTAGCTGATGCAACTGTTTAAATTACCTGCTAAAAGAAAAATATCCCATGGTATTATCCTGATTATGATGGCAAATACCTTCTTTATGAACTATTTTTATTTGTGTCTGCTGGTGGCTTATCTTATTGGAATGATGTTTCACTTCCGGCTTAACCAGATTACTGAACGACACGAGGCCCGCTATAGCAATAGTTGCTATTATAGACAATATAATTCCGCTTAATACTTTATATATAAGTTTCATAATTTATCGGTTGATTGAAAATGATGGCTCAAAAGAGCCATCATTTTGTTTTATTATTAGTTATTAAAATTTGTAGCAGTAGCTATTGCTCTTACTGCTTCAAGATCTTTCTGAACATCTTTTATCTTAACTTCAGCAAGATTATAGGCATCCGGCCCCAGGAAAAGCTGTACCGGTGGTTGCGGCATTGCTGCAACCTGTATCATTACATCAGCAGCTTTATCAGGATCACCCGGCTGATTGTTATTGATATCATTTTCATGAGCAGTCTGAACGTCCCTTACGGTTTTATAGTCAGCTATCTCATTTTTAGGAGTTGCAAGCGAAGATCCTTCAAGGAAATTTGTCCTGAAATACCCGGGTGAAACAACAGTTGCTTTAATTCCAAAAGGTGCTACTTCCGCTGAAAGCGATTCTGTAAACCCGTGAACCGCAAACTTGGTCGCACAATAAATTCCAAAGCCAGGGAAATTGCCTGTAAATCCACCAATTGAGGCTATATTAAAGATGTGTCCCGACTTTTGCTCTCTCATTTGAGGCAGTGCGTGACGAATAACATTTAGTGAGCCAAACACATTAACATCAAAGTTTTGTCTGCTTTCAGCATCACTAAGTTCTTCTAAAGCCCCTACAAGTCCGTAACCGGCATTGTTTACAACTACATCAAGACCACCAAACTGACTAATGGTTTTGTTGATAGAATCAGCTACACTCTGCTCGTTAAGGATATCAACGGCAAGTGGTAAGAAATTAGTATGTGTACCAACAGCTTTTTCAAGGTCTGCAAGGATTCTTGATGTTGCCGCTACTTTATAACCTCCTTCTAATAGTTTTTTTACAAGGCTAAGACCAAGTCCTTTTGAAGCACCTGTTACATACCATACATTTTGTTCTGAATTTTTCATTGTCTTATTTTTTAATTAATTGTTTTAATTTGATGAGACAAAGTTACTATCAGACCCCTCCTCTACTGTTGTGGTTTACAAAGCAATAATTGTACAATTCAAACAACGCAACAATGTTTGTTTGAAATATGCAATAAATAAAAAAACCACACTTTTCAGTGTGGCTTTAGATATTAAGCTTTATTAATGTTTTTTATTAACTATCAGTTTTTTATCGGTCCTGAAGGTATCGGAAGAGATGGTTATGATATACACACCCG
>QFQM01000227.1 GCA_003243255.1 Flavobacterium psychrophilum
TATAATGATGAGAGGGATATTAATGAATGCCGTCAAAAAGCGATTAATGTTATTGCGGCTATGAACGAAACCCTTCAGCAATTTATACCGGAACAAGTAGGGAGATTTGATGATTCATTCAATATCAACTGTATAGGTGATATGTTTCAGTCGCTGGGTGTCCCGACTATATTATTTGAGGCCGGACACTATCAAAATGATTATAATAGGGAAGAATCGAGGAAATATATCTTTTTTGCATTATTGTCAGGATTTAATGCAATTCACGAAAACGTTGTAGTTGTTAACAAAAAGATAGAATATTTTAATATTCCTCAAAATAAGATTATTTTTTATGACATCATCTACAAAAATGTTAAGATAAATTATGAAAATAAAGAAAAAATCACGAATTTTGCATCACAATATAAGGAAGTTCTATTTGAGAATTCTGTAATTTTTCAAGCTATTATTAGCGAAATAGGTAATTTGGATGGTTTTAAGGGTCATGAAGAATTTGACGTTTTTGGCGAAGAATTTTCAGATTCAGAACTCAATAAAATGCCAATAAGTGGGAAAAAAGCGGATTTTAGTATCGGAAACAACAGAAAATTTGTTAACGGATTAGAAATAAAGTAGAAAAATTCCTTATGAATGAATTTTTTAATAACAGGTTTTAAAAATTAGAATAAAAGAAACCAATTTTAACCTTTAAAAAGACACATTTATGAGCAAATTTCGTTTAGATGAAGTTGACCATCAGATTCTGGATATGCTGATTGACAACACTAGGGTTCCGTTTACTGATATTGCAAAAAAACTATTAATCTCTGCGGGAACTGTCCATGTAAGGGTTAAAAAAATGGAAGATGCAGGTATTATCATGGGATCATCGCTAACTCTTGATTACGAGAAGTTAGGTTATTCATTCATTGCATATGTTGGTGTATTCCTTCATAATACTTCACAAACAAAATTCGTTCTTGAAAGAATCAACGAAATTCCATTTGTGACTGTGGCTCATGTAACTACCGGTAAATTCAATATCTTCTGTAAAATCAGGGCTAAAGATACTAAACATGCTAAGGAGGTTATCTTTATGATTGATGATATCGAAGGAGTTTACAGAACTGAAACTATGATATCTCTTGAAGAGAGCATTAACGACAAGAAAAGACTGATGCATACAATATTTAAAGATCTGTAAGGATTTTTATCAAAACTTTAAACCCTCATGTTTTACTACATGAGGGTTTTTTTATTAAATTGAACTACCAAAAAACACTAACTTATGTATCCTTCTACATTGCTGGAGCGCTTTAACGAGCAGGTACAGCTTAAATATCAGATTTTCAACAGTATATTCATGACACTGCCCTTTCAGGCTATTGATAATACAGGAAGCCTGCTTCCTCTCTTTTCAGAAATGTGTGATGAAGGCTTCAAAAATCAAAAAAGTCCTGAGCAGATTTTTAATGAGTTTGCCGAAAAGTATATGCCTGGTACCACTGAAAAGGAAAGGATAGGTATGATGTTCCGGTTTATTCAGTACGTAGAGCGTCAAATCGTATTATTCGACGCGATAGAAGATGCTGCTTTTACTAAAATGAATAATCTTGAAGGGAGTGGTTCATTGCTTTACAGCAGGGAAAAAGCAGAAAGCCAGGGGCTGATTCAGGAATTACGTGATTTTCTTGATGATTTTCAGGTGAGGGCGGTACTGACAGCGCACCCAACACAATTCTATCCGGGGTCGGTGCTTGGGATCATAACAGATCTAACGGAGGCCATAAAACAGAATAATCTTCCTGAAATAAAAGATTTGCTTTCCCAGCTTGGAAAAACTCCTTTTATAAAGAAGGAGAAACCAACGCCTTATGATGAGGCAGTAAGCCTTATATGGTATCTTGAAAATGTGTTTTATTACGCTGCCGGAGAAATGTCATCGTTTGTGCAGCAGTCAGTTTACAGGGAAGGTGCTCTAAAGCATCCTGTCTTATCTTTTGGTTTCTGGCCGGGAGGTGACAGGGATGGCAATCCGTTTGTAACTACTGAAATAACGCTTAAAGTAGCAGACAGGTTAAGAAATTCAATTTTAAAGTGTTATTATCGTGATATCAGATCATTAAAAAGAAAGCTGACTTTTCCGGGAGTTGAAGCAATGGTAACTGATATTGAGTCGAAATTATACCGATCGGTATTTTATTCTGAAGGAGAGTTATACATCACTCTGGATGAACTTAAACTTGCTCTGAATCAAATCAGGGATTTGGTAGTTACTGAGCATCAGGCATTATATGCTGATGAGATTGACGGACTGATCAATAAGGTAAATCTTTTTGGCTTCCACTTCGCTTCACTGGATATACGCCAGAACAGCAAAATTCATGATGCCGTATTTGCAGATGTGATAAGCTATCTGGCAAAAGAAAATAAAGGAGCTTCAGATTACGAAAATCTTGAGGCATCAAAAAAAATTGAATTACTGGCAAGCTTAAAAGGAAAAATTGAACCTTCGCTTTTTGAAAATGAAGATACACGTAAAACCCTTGAGTCTATTATCGCGATAAAAACGATTCAGGAGAATAATGGTTCGGAAGGAACTAACAGATACATTATCAGTAATAATGAAAGTGCCCTTAATGTATTGGAATTGCTGACACTCTTCAGGCTTACAGGATTTGATAATCCTCCTGTTGATATTGTTCCTCTTTTTGAGACAGTTGACGACCTTAAAGATGCAGATGCAGTTATGAAGCTGCTTTATGAAAATAAAGTCTATGCAAAACATCTCAAAAACAGGGGCAACAAACAGACAATAATGTTAGGATTCTCCGACGGCACCAAAGATGGTGGTTACCTAATGGCTAACTGGAGTATTTACAGGGCAAAAGAGAACCTGACCGCAATGGCGCGCGAACATGATGTTAAAGTTGTTTTCTTTGACGGCAGGGGCGGACCTCCGGCAAGAGGGGGAGGTAAGACTCATAAATACTATGCCTCACAAGGTGCTACAATTGAAAATAATGAAATACAGATTACCATTCAGGGACAGACTATTAGTTCTAATTTCGGTACCCTTGATACCTGCCGATTCAATTTAGAAAACCTGTTGAGTGCCGGTATAACGAATGGAGTATTTAATAAAGAGAAAAAACAATTTACACAGGAACAACGTGAGTTGATAGATCATTTGTCTCAATTGGGATATGAAAAATATACAGCGTTTAAAAATCATCCTAAATTCCTGCCTTATCTGGATCAGATGAGTACGCTGAATTACTATGCTAAAACAAATATAGGTAGCCGTCCTTCAAAGAGAAGTAAGTCTGCAACGCTTGATTTCTCTGAATTGAGGGCAATTCCATTTGTAGGTTCGTGGAGCCAGCTAAAACAGAATGTACCCGGATTTTATGGAGTAGGGCATGCTTTAGGTCAGTATGAGAAAAACGAACAGTGGGATAAAGTGCAAAGTTTATATAATGATTCCTTGTTTTTCAGGACATTACTTGAAAACAGTATGATGTCGCTATCGAAATCTTTCTTTCCGCTTACCGCTTACATGAAAGAGGATCCTGAGTTTGGAGAGTTCTGGCAGATTATATATGATGAGTTTTTAGAAACTAAAAGATTATTGCTTAAAATATCAGGTTATCAGGAATTGATGGATAATTATCCTGACGGAAAAGCTTCTATCAAATTAAGAGAGCATATTGTATTACCTTTGCTTACCATTCAGCAGTATGCGTTGAATAAAATAAGAAGCATCAAAAAAGATAATGCTGATGATGCTTTGCTTGAAACTTACGAAAAAATAGTAACACGTTCCCTGTTTGGGAATATTAATGCCAGCAGGAATTCTGCTTAAAAAATGAAAATAACCGATATTACACCGGATGAATATGCTCCTTATCAGGAGTCTTATATAAAGCTGGTAAGTGATGAGTATAATCTTTTTGAAGAACTGGAGATCAGTGTACACAATCTTATTCATTTTGTACGTGAGATACCTATGGATAAATATGATTACAGATATGCCGAAGGAAAATGGACTATTAAAGACATACTTCAGCACATAATTGATTCTGAAAGAATATTTGCCTACAGGGCATTACGTTTCGCCAGAGCGGATAAAACTGAGCTTCCGGGATTTGATGAAAATCTCTATGGAGATGTAGGTCACGGAACAGACAGGAGTATAAATGATCTGCTAACAGAAATGTCTGCTGTGCGTCATGCAAATATTATGATGTTCAAGTCATTCAATTCAGAAGACTTGCTTAGAAAAGGCATTGCCTCAGGGTATACAGTATCGGTAAGGGCTTTTGGATTCTTGCTGATTGGCCATCAAAACCATCATATTAAAATCTTCAAAGAAAGATATTTATAAAAAATGCCGCTAAAAGCGGCATTTTTTTCTATGGACAATCTACTTTATTTATGTATAAAGGCGTAGAGGATTTTAAATTTTTATAACGATAAACACCATCGTCTCCCTGTATCATTTCACCGAATTTGATTCCGGCCTTATTATTTTCAATAGTAAATACAATTTCTTCGCGTACCGTTTTGCCTTCGCCCATTGCAGTACCTACAGCTGTTACGGTATTGCCATTAAGACTTCCCCTGAAAATAATTGTTTTTTTATCTTTTTCGTAGGGAGTGGATTTATAAGTTCCGGATATATTTTCACCATTTTTTAAAACAGTCAGCATCAACGTATCTTTTGATACTATCTGCCTGAAACACATTTCCTGATTTTCGGGCAATTCTTCATCCGAAGGTTTTTCAGTAACTACTTCTTTGGTTGTTTTCCCGGTTTCATTCTTTTCTTCTTTCTGCTGACACGAGGTCAGAAAAAGAAAAGTAAAGGCTAATGTTGCGATTGTGTATTTCATTTTTGGTTTCTTTTCTATAAAAGTAAGATATTACAAACAAAAAAAGAACTCTGTTAAGAGTTCTTTATATAATTATTGAATAGACAGATTAGTCTTCCTCGTCCTCATCATCTTCTTCGTCGTCATAATCACGATCTTCATCATCTCTATCATCGTCCTCGTCGTCGTCTTCATCCTCATCATCGCTGTCGCCATCTGCATCGCCGTCAGCACTTTTCTTGCGTGATTTTTTAGCACTAGCCTCATCATCTGCATCATCGTCATCACCAATTTCAAGGTCTTTTAGTGTATCGATGTCGTCTGAAGCGTCATCCATATCATCATCGTCATAATTTTCGATCCTGTCAGCAAGTTTAGTACTCACCTTAACAAGATAGATGGTGTCTTCGGTTCTTACCTCTACTGCTTCAATAGTTTCATTCTTGGCATTTTTAAAACGGATGATGTTAGAATCATCATAACCATCGGGAAACTTCTCAACCAAAAGGGTAAGAATTTCATTAGTTAGCTTGGCGTAGTCAACTATAACTCTTTTCATAAATCTATTATAAATCTAATAAGTAAGCAAAAATAAGAGGGGCAACAATAGTTGCATCAGATTCAATTATAAATTTAGGGGTATTTATGTCCAGTTTACCCCATGTAATCTTTTCGTTAGGTACTGCACCTGAATATGAACCATAACTGGTAGTTGAGTCAGATATCTGACAGAAGTAACTCCAGAAAGGTACATCGTGCATTTCCATATCCTGGTAAAGCATTGGTACAACGCAAATAGGGAAATCTCCTGCGATACCTCCACCAATCTGGAAGAAACCAACACCTTTGCTGCTGTTTTTAGTATACCAGTCAGCAAGGAATGTCATATACTCAATACCGGATTTCATTGTAGAAGCTTTAAGTTCTCCTTTTATCACGTATGAAGCAAAGATATTACCCATTGTGCTGTCTTCCCAGCCCGGTACAATAATAGGTAAATTTTTCTCAGCAGCAGCGTACATCCAGCTATCTTTTAGGTCAATTTCATAATATTCCTCTAAAACGCCCGATAAAAGCATTTTGTACATGAATTCATGTGGGAAATAACGTTCACCTTTATCATCAGCGTCTTTCCATATCTTATGGATGTGTTTCTGAAGACGACGGAAAGCCTCGTGCTCAGGGATACAGGTGTCAGTAACACGGTTAAGTCCTCTTTCTAAAAGATCCCATTCCTCTTGAGGGGTAAGGTCTCTGTAGTTTGGTACACGCTCGTAGTGAGAGTGTGCCACAAGGTTCATTATATCTTCTTCAAGGTTAGCTCCTGTACATGAAATTATCTGTACTTTGTCCTGACGGATCATTTCGGCGAAAATTTTCCCAAGTTCTGCCGTACTCATAGCACCCGCAAGTGTTACCATCATCTGGGCACCATCCTGCAGTTGTTTTTCATAGCCTTTCGCAGCATCCACTAGCGCAGCACTGTTGAAGTGCAGGTAGTACTTTTCAATAAACTGGCTAATTGGTCCTTTGCTCATTGTTTGTTGTATTTAAATTCAAGTATTATTTCTTTTCTCTGTTGTAACCTAATATAGTCAATACGTCTTCAGCCTGTTGCTGTTCAGAGAATACCTCAGTAGCTAATATCCCGTTTTCATCCCTGTCAATAAGAATGTGCTTCGGCTGAGGGATAAGGCAGTGGTGTAATCCGCCGTAACCACCTATAGTCTCCTGATAAGCTCCCGTATTGAAGAAACCTATGTAAAGAGGCTTCTCTTTATTATATTTAGGCAGGTATATGGCATTCATATTTTGTTCAGAGTTGTAATAGTCATCACTATCACATGTCATACCTCCTAAAAGTACCCTTTCATACTGGTCGTTCCAACGGTTTATTGCAAGCATGATAAAACGCTTGTTGATAGCCCATGTATCGGGAAGGGTAGTGATGAAAGATGAGTCGATCATGTTCCATTTCTCCCTGTCGTTCTGTTGTTTTTGGTAAAGTACCTGATAAATAGCACCACCGCTTTCACCTACAGTAAATGATCCGAACTCAGTATAGATATTAGGTACCGGAACTTCAGCATCGTCACAGGCAATTTTAATCTGGTTCAGGATTTCATCAATCATATACTGATAATCATATTCGAATGC